>DASSMZ010000116.1:0-7974 GCA_035688325.1 Gaiellaceae bacterium | reverse complement strand
TGGCCGCGCCGCTTCGGCGGCGATCCGCGGTTCGTCCGGCTGCGTTCCGCCGCCGAGGCGCGCGGGTGGCTCGAGCGGCGGAAACCGGCGTAGGCGGGGGCGAGATACTGGGTGCATGGCCGAACCCGCTGGCGAGACGGTGACGCTGCTCTTCAGCGACGTCGAAGGGTCGACGCGGCTGCTGCGACGGACGGGCGACGCCTACGCGGGCCTCCTGTCCGAGCACCGGCGGCTGCTCGGCGACGCGTTCGCGCGTCACGGCGCCATCCACGCCGCCGCCGAGGGCGACGGCTTCTTCGCGGTCTTCCCGTCGGCGGTCGAGGCGGCCACGGCGGCGGCCGACGCCCAGCGCGCGCTCGCCGAGCACCCGTGGGCCGACGGGAACGAGGTGCGGGTGCGCATGGGCCTGCACTCCGGCGAGCCGCGCCTCGTCGACGGCGGCTGGGTCGGCCTCGACGTCCACCACGCGGCGCGGGTGATGGCCGCCGGGCACGGCGGTCAGGTGCTCGTCTCCGAGGCGACGCTACCCCTGCTCGGCGAGCGCTTCGAGCTGCGCGACCTCGGCGAGCACCGCCTCAAGGATCTCGCTGCGTCCGAGCGCCTGTACCAGCTCGTCGTCGACGGGCTGCCGGCGGACTTCCCGCCGCTCGGCACGCTCGGCAACCGGCCCACGAACCTGCCCGCGCAGCCCAACGCGTTCATCGGCCGGGTCCGCGAGCTCGAGCAGCTCCGTGCGCTGCTCGCGCGTGACGACGTGCGGCTGCTGACGGTCACCGGGCCCGGCGGCACGGGCAAGTCGCGCCTCGCGTTCCAGCTCGCGACGTCGGTCCTCCCCGAGTTCGCGAACGGCGTCTTCTTCGTGGCGCTCGCGCCGGTCCGCGACTGGGAGCTCGTCGTCCCCACGATCGCGCAGACGATCGGGCTGCGCGAGCGGGCCGGCGAATCGTCGCTCGCCGCGCTGACCGACTACCTGCAGGACCGGCGGATGCTGCTCGTGCTCGACAACCTCGAGCAGGTCGTCGACGCCGGGCCCGTGCTCGCCGACGTGCTGGCGTCCGCGCCGGGGCTGAAGGTCGTCGCGACCAGCAGGACGCCGCTGCGCCTCTCGCTGGAGCGCGCGTACGCGCTGAGCCCGCTCGCGCTCGACGAGTCGATGCCGCTCTTCGCCGAGCGGGCGCGAGCCGCCGGTGCCGACTTCGCGGTCTCGGCGGAGAACGAGGCGGTCGTCGCCGAGATCTGCGCGCGGCTCGAAGGCCTGCCGCTCGCGATCGAGCTAGCCGCGCCGCGCGTGCGGACGCTCACGCCGGCCGCGCTGCTGCGGCGCCTCGACCGGCGCCTGGCGCTGCTGACCGGCGGAGCGCAGGACCTCGACGAGCGCCAGCGCACGCTGCGGGGCGCGATCGAGTGGAGCTACGACCTCCTCGCGCCGGACGAGCAGGGGCTCTTCATGCGCCTCGGCGTCTTCGTGGGCGGATGCCGGCTCGATGCCGCCGAGGCCGTGTGCGACGGGACGCTCGACGCGCTCGACTCGCTCGTCGAGAAGAGCCTGCTCCGCCAGCGCGCCGACTCCGACGGCGAGCCGCGCTTCTGGATGCTCGAGACGATCCGGGAGTTCGCGGTCGAGCGGCTGGCGGCGAGCGGCGAGGCCGACGCCGTGCGCGGGCGCCACGCGGCCTGGTTCGCCGGCCTTGCCGAGCGCCTCGACGCGGAGTCGCGCACCGGCGACCAGCCCGCCGCGATCGCGCGCCTGCTGGACGACTACCCGAACCTCCGCGCGGCGATGGGCTCGGCTCGCGAGGCGGACGACGGCGAGCTCCTCCTGCGGCTCGCCACGGCGCTCTGGCCGTTCTGGGCGACCCGCGGGTACGTGGCAGAAGGACAACGCGCGCTCGAGGATGCGTTCGAGCTCGCGGGCCGGCGCCCGGCGCGCGCGCTCCTCGGGCTGAGCTCTCTGCACGTCCTGAGCGTGGACAGCGCCGGCCTGCTCGACGAGGTGCACGATGCGCTACGAGCCGCGGAAGAGCTCGGCGACCCGCTCACGCTCGCCCAGGCCTGGAACCTGCTCGGCCAGGTCGAGGGAACGCTGCTCGGGTCGCTGGCGCAGGCCGAGGAAGCCTGGCAGCAGGCGCTCTCGTACGCCGAGCGCGCGAACCTCCGCGCCGAGCGGGCCGACAGCATCGGCTGGCTGATGATGAGCGCGAACTTCGGCCCGCTGCCGGTCGAGGAGGGGATCGCACGCTGCCGCAGGTTCCACGACGAGGCGGCCGACGACCCCTTCATCCGGGCGAACGCGCAGATCGAGCAGGCGGCGCTGGAGGCGATGCGCGGCGACTTCCGCAGGGCCAGGGAGCTGCTCGCGACCGGCAGGCAGGCGCTGGCGGAGCTCGGCTTCACGTTGATGGTCGCGATGAGCGCGCAGGAGGCGCACTACGTCGAGATCCTCGCGGGCGACCCGGGGGCGGCTGCGCGCATCTCGCGCGAGAGCTACGCCCAGCTCGAGCCGACCGGCGAGCGTGCGTACCTCTCCACGGCCGCCGCGCTGCTCGCGCACGCGCTCGGGGAGCTGGACGAGCTCGACGAGGCCGAGCACTTCAGCCGCGTGAGCGAGGAGGCGTCGTCACCCGAAGACGTGTTCTCGCAGGTGCTCTGGCGCAGCGCCCGCGCGAAGAGCCGGGCGCGCCGCGGCGAGCTGGCGGAGGCGGAGGCGCTCGCCCGCAAGGCGGTCGCGCTGGCCGAGCAGACCGACCTCCTGAACACGCGAGGGGACACGCTGACGGACCTCGCGGAGGTGCTCGCGCGCGCCGGGCGGCCGGCGGAGGCCGCCTCGGCGCTCGAGCAGGCCGCCGAGCGGTTCGAGCGCAAGGGCAACCTCGTCTCGCTCGAGCGCGTGCGCGCCCTCACGCAGGCGCTCGGGTCGACGAGCCCGGCGTGAGGTACGACGTCCTCGTTCTCGGCGGGGGCGCCGCCGGTTGCGCGCTCGCGGCACGCCTGAGCGAGAACCGCGACCGCACGGTGTGCCTCGTCGAGGCGGGCCCCGACTACGGGGATCGATCCGAGGGGCGCTGGCCCGCCGACATCCTCGACCCGCGCTGGCTCGCGCTCGAGTCGCACCTGTGGGAGCGTGACGACGAGGACGACCGGTCACAGTCGCGCGCGCGGATCATCGGCGGCTGCTCGGCGCACAACGCCTGCGTGCTGCTCGAGGGCGCGCCGGCCGACTACCACTGGGGCGGCGAGTGGTCGTACGAGGCGTTCGCGCCGTACCTCCGCCGCGCCTACGAGACGCTGCGCGGCCACGTCCTCGCCGACGACGAGCTGACGCCCTGGCATCGCGCCTTCCGCGACGCGGGCGGCCGCGACTCGATCGTCCACCCGGTGAACATCGTCGACGGCGTCCGCTGGCACACCGGCTTCGCCTACCTCGACGGCGCTCGCGCGCGCGAAAACCTGACCGTGCTCGGCGACACGCTGGTCGACCGGGTGCTGGTGGCGGACGGGCGCGCGGTCGGGGCGCTCGCCGTCGGCCGCGAGCTGAGCGCGGATACGGTCGTCGTCTCGTCCGGCGCCTACGGCTCGCCGGGCATCCTGCTGCGCAGCGGGATCGGCCCCGGCGGCGAGGTCGCGCAGCTCCCCGTCGGCGAAGGGCTCGTCGACCACGTCGGCACGGGCGCCGCGTGGGAGCCGACCGAGCTGCTGCTGGCCGAGACCGAGGCGCACGCGGCCGAGCACGGGCTCTACATGGGCCAGGTGACGGTTGCGCGGCGCAGCCGTTCCTGTCCGCCGGGGACGCGCGACCTGTTCGTCTTCCCCGCGCTCGACGTCGGCCCCGAGATCAGCGGCGCGGCCTTCGCGATGAAGCCGCGCTCGCAGGGCTCGGTGCGGCTCAACGGCCCGGATCCGGAGACGCCGCTGCGGATCGAGCACGGCCTCCTGCGCGACGAGCGCGATGTCGAGACCGTGGCTGAGGCCTTCGAGCAGCTCCGCGGGCTCGCCGCGGCCGACGAGGTGGCGCGCTACCGCGGCGCCGAGCTGCGGCCGGGCGAGGGCGTCTCCGCCGAGGAGCACGTGCGCGCGACGGCGCGGGGGTTCTTCCACCCGGTCGGCACCTGCGCGATCGGTTCCGTCGTCGACGAGCGCTGTCGCGTGCTCGGCTTCGAGAACCTCTACGTCGTCGACGCGTCGGCGATCCCGGAGATTCCGTCGGCGAACACGAACCTGACGACGGTCGCGCTGGCCGAGCGCGCCGCGGAGTGGGTGTAGCATCGAGCCGTGGCTGTGCAAGCCCCGGAGCGGCTCCACTACACCGGCGTGGACGAGGCGGACGAGCTGATCGCGCACGACCCGTTCGCGCTGCTCGTCGGGTTCGCGCTCGACCAGCAGGTGCCGGTGCCGACCGCGTTCCAGGGCCCGTGGAAGCTGAAGCAGCGCCTCGGCACGCTCGACCCCGGCAAGGTGGCGGCGACCGATCCGGCACGGCTCGAGGAGGTCTTCCGCGAGAAGCCGGCGATCCACCGCTTTCCCGGCGCGATGGCCGCGCGGGTGCAGGAGCTCGCCGCGCAGGTGAGCGAGGACTACGGCGGCGACGCGTCGCGCGTCTGGCGCGATGCGGCCGACGGAGCCGACCTGCGCAAGCGGATCTCGGCGCTGCCGGGCTTCGGCGAGATGAAGGTGAAGGCGCTCGGCGCCGTGCTCTGGAAGCGCTTCGGCGTCGCGGCCGCGGAGGCGCTCGACCCGGGCCACCCGACGCTCGGCGACGTCGACTCGCCCGAGGCGCTCGAGGAGTACCAGGCGAAGAAGCGGGCCCACAAGGCGAAGCTGCGCGCCGCCGGCGGCTAGCCGGCGCGGCCGCGGCTCGGCGAACGACGGGAAGGAGGGCGGTCACGCCCTCCTTCTCCGCCTTCGGTGCGACAGCGGCTAGCCGCTCGAGCCCGTGAGCGCAGCGCGCGTCGTGACGTAGTGGTCGGAGTCGCCTTCGCCGCCTGCACGCCCGGATCCGAAGTAGAGCGTCGTTCCGTCCCAGGAGAGCGACGGACGCGTATCCGGTGCCGGGCTGTTCACCAGCGGCCCGAGGTTGACCGGCGTCGACCAGGGCTCCCGGACGCTCGCCCGGGTGGCCGAGTACAGGTCCTGCATTCCGAGCCCGCCGGGACGCGTCGAGAAGAAGAAGATCTCGAGACCGTCGCGGCGCAGGTTCGGTTGCCCGTCGTTCGCGGTCGGGCTGTTCACGCCGGCGAGAGACTCGGCAGGACCGAAGACGCCGCCGTGCGACGCGCTCCGGAAGAGGTCCCCTGCTCCCGAACGCGTGCTCGAGAAGTAGAGCACCGGGCCGTCTGCGCGCTCCGGGAGCGGGAACGGGCTCGCCTCGTTCGCCGAGCTGTTCACCTCGCAGCCGAGATTCTCGACCGGATCCCAGCCGTCGGGTCGCAGCCGGGTCGTGTAGATGTCGTCTCCGCCGCAGCCACCGGCCCGGTTCGAGACGAAGTAGAACAGGTGCCCGTCCCGGGAGATCGTCGGGCAGAAGTCGTTCGCCTCGGAGTTGACGGGCGCTCCGACGTTCGCCGGCGCGCCCCACGGATCGTCGACGCTTGCGCGCCGCGAGACCCAGATGTCGATCCCCCCGAGCCCGCCGGGGCGGCTCGAGGCCATGTAGAACGTCTTGCCGTCTCGCGAGACGAACGGGCAGCCGTCCAGTGACGCGCCGTTGAAGCTCGGGTCGGTGCCCGGAATCGACTCGACGCGGACGGCCTGTGACCACGAGCCGTAGTCGCCGGACGCGGCAAACGCAGCCCCCGCGACCACACCGGCGACCAGGGACAGCACCAGCACGCGCTTGAGAGCGCTCATCGCTCCTCCTCTTGTGTCGTGTTCGTCCGTTCGCCGTGCGACGCGCGCCGTGCGCCCCGGACGAGGTCGCGCGCGACATCGTCCGGGAGATCGATCCCGTGCGCCTCCGACGCGTGTCGTCGTACCTCGCGCACGCATGCGGCCTCCTCGGTGGCATCCACCTCGTAGCCGCAGTCGCAGCGGAGTGCCTTGTCAGCGAACATGTCGCCGCCGATACTTCGGGCGTGCGGTCAGAGGCTCGCTAGTCCGCCGCTAGCGCGCCGCTAGCGAGCGGAAGGAGGGCTCCTGAACGTCCGGATCTCGATGACGGAGCGCCTCGCCGTGGAGGCGAACGGCACCAGGGTCGACGAGCAGCGCTTCCCCGGACGCCAAGGGCGGATCGTGTTTGCCTATCTGGCGGCGCAGAACGGGCGGCCGGTTCCTCGCGACGAGCTCGCAGACCTGGTCTGGGGCGACGAGCTCCCGGCGACGTGGGAGAAGGCGCTCAGGGTGCTGATGACGAAGCTGCGCACCCTGCTCACGGAGTGCGGCATCGACGGCTCGAGCGCATTGACGAGCGCCTTCGGCTGCTACCAGCTCACGCTGCCGCCCGGCGCGTGGATCGATGTCCACGCCGCGGCGACGGCGGTCGAGCAGGCAGAAGCGGCACTCGCCGCGGGTGCGCTCGAGGACGCCCGGACCGACGCGTCGACCGCGGCCGAGCTCGCTCGGCGCGTGTTCCTGCCGGGCGAGGACGGGCCGTGGGTCGAAGACCGGCGACGCGACCTCCGCGACATCCTGGTGCGCGCGCTCGAATGCCTGCGCGACGTCGCCCTCGCTGGCGAGGAGTTCGGCGATGCCGTCCGGTATGCGGCCGAGATCACCGAGCTCGAGCCCTTCCGCGAGAGCAGCTACCGCGCGCTGATGCAGGCGCACGCAGCGGCCGGCGACCCGGCCGAGGCGCTCCGCGTGTACGAGCGCTGCCGGCGGTTCCTCGCCGACGAGCTCGGCGCCTACCCATCGGCGGAGTCCCAGGCGGTCTACCTCGAGCTACTGCGGAGCTCGCCAGGTAGCGACGCCGCAGAGGCCGAACGGCTCGAAGCAGACGGCGACAGCGTCGAGCCCGTGCCGCCAGCGGGGAACGCGCCTCGGCGGGGGCGCGAGGTCGCGCTCGTCGCCGGCGCCGTGGTGGTCGCTGCAGTCGCCGCGGCGATCGCCGTCGTTCTCACGACACGCCACGACCCTCCGCCGAGGGTGCTCCCGACGAGCCTCGTTCGTCTCGATCCGCGGACGCTGAAGCCGACGCAGGTGGTGAAGATCGGCCCGAGGGCGGACCTCGTCGTGGCTGCGGGAGGCTACGTCTGGGTCGCGCACGGCTCGCTGCGCTACACGAGCGACGGCCTTCGCGACGCCGGTGACCGGGCGTTGACGCGGATCGACCCCTCGACGGGCGAGTCGCGAGGCGTCGGAGGCCTCGCCCCGTGCGGGCTGACAGCGGATCCCTCCGGGGACGTGTGGGTGGCCAACTGCTTCGCGTCAGGGCAGCGCGCCAGCGTCGTCCGGGTGGACGCGAGGACGCTCGTCTTCGAGCGGACGCGGCTCTTCCCGCCGACCGACGGCTACTACAGAGGCCTCGCCTACGGGGGCGGTTCGCTCTGGGCGGCCGCCGTCAGCGGGGGCGCGGTGCAGGGCCGGGGGCTCACGCAGCTCGGACCGGGCGAGCGGCGACGCTCGATCGCCCTCGCGCAGCACCCGAACGCGCTCGCCTGGTCGGAGGGCTACGGCGAGCTGTGGATGACCAACTTCGACGACGGGAGCGTCTCGCGGATGAACCCGGAGACGCAAGACGTGCAGGCGTTCGAGGCCGTTGCAAACAATCCCGGTGCTCTGGTCGTGAAGGGCGCTTCGGTCTGGGCCGGCGACTGGAACGCGCCGGACGTCGTGCGACTCCCGGCGGTCGGAGCCGCGCCGCCGCGTCACGTCTCGTTCGACGTCACCGTCGATCGCGCCGGAGTCACCTCGGTCGCCGCGGGCGCCGGTGCGATCTGGGCCACCGTCCCGGACGACCACGCGCTGTGGAGGATCGACCCCGAGACGAACCGAACGAAGCGGATCGAGCTCGGCTACTACCCGTGGGGAGTCGCGGTGGAC
>DASSMZ010000113.1:0-13098 GCA_035688325.1 Gaiellaceae bacterium | reverse complement strand
CGCGGGAGCTCGGCGAGCAGGCCCTCCTGTGTGAACACACGGGCGACGAGCGCCGCCTCGGTGCCGCCGTTCCGGAGCGCGACGGCGGTGCCCGGCCCGATCGCGGCGATGCGCGGCAGCACTCCGCGCGCGCGGCGCAGCAGCTCGTGCGCGCCGTACGCGCTCGTGACCACGACCCAGTCGTACCCGTCCACGTCGACGTGCGCCGGCCCGGTGGGCTCGAGCTCGATCAGCGGGCAGCGCACCACCTCGTAGCCCAGCGCCTCGATGCGCGAGGCGAGCGGCTCGAGCTGCTCACGCGCCCGCGTGACGATCACGCGCATGCGCTTCGAGGCGGGACCCATCCTAACCCCCTCCCGCCCGGGAACACCTCACGGTAGTCGCGAAAGGCGCGCGGGTGTGTGACGCGGTCGTGCCGGAAGTGTCACTTCTTGCCCACAGCCCCGAGCTCGGCTGCCAGAGCGGCTGGATCGTCACCCTCGCGGCGCTCGATCCACGAGCCGTCCTCGGCCGCGACCAGCGCCGTCAGCACCTTGCCGTCGTGGTGCGCGGCGACCGGCGCGAGGCACCCGCCGCCGATCGCGGAGACGACCGCGCGCTCGGCCTCGACGCGCCGCCGCGTCTCGGCGTCGTCCGCTCCCGCCACCAGCTCCTCGTCACCCGCTCGCACCTGCAGCGCGAGCGCGCCTTGCCCGGCCTCCGGGAGCACCTCGTCCGGCCCGAACCGCCGGCCGATCTCCGCGCCGAGCCCGAGCCGGTCGAGCCCGCACGCGGCGAGGACGACGGCGTCCAGCCCGCGCTCGCCACGCTTGCGCAGCCGCGTGTCGATGTTCCCCCGCAACGGCTCGATCGACAGCGTCGGCTCCAGTGCCAGCAGCTGCGATCGCCGACGCACCGACGCCGTGCCGACGCGCATCCCCGGCCCCAGCTCGGCGGCGCCGCAGAGCGCGTCGCGCGGATCCTCCCGCTCGAGGTACGCGCCGACCACGAGCCCGTCGGCGTCCGTCGAGGTCATGTCCTTGGCCGAGTGCACGGCGACGTCGATGCGCCCGCCGAGCAGCGCCTCCTCGATCTCCTTGACGAAGACGCCCCGCGCGCCGATCTCGCCGAACGGCTTCGAGCGGTCGCGGTCGCCCGCCGTCGTGATCGGCACGAGCGCGATCTCCACGCCCGGCCGTCGCAGCCGCTCCGCCGCGAGCTCCGCCTGCGTCAGAGCCAGGCGCGAGCCGCGCGACCCGACCCTAAGCAGCATCCCGCTCGCGCCGCTGGCGGGCCAGCTCGACGAGCTCCGAGACCTCGCGCGAGAGCCGCGAGAGCTTGGATGCGATGATCGCGACCCACCCGAGCACCGCGACGAACACGACCAGGTACGCGGCCGCGACGTACTTCTCGCCGGAGCTCACGGCCGCAGGTCTTGCCCTCGAACGGGTCGGCCGGTCGATTCAGACGGACACGCGAGCAAGGCGCGCGTGTCCTGGGGCCGGCATCGCAGTCGGCGCCTCACGTCCCGAGCAATTCCCGCAGCTCGCGCAGGCGCGCGTCGAGCCGCTTCCCGGCCAGCTCGACCCGGTACATCGTCCCCGCGAGGAGCAGCAGCCCGAACCAGGAGACGCAGAAGGTCGCGAACATCGCGGTCGACATCTGCGGGCCGTGGCTGGTGAAGACGGTCGGGTGGATGAAGTCGTTCGCGAGGCGGATCGAGAGCCACGAGACCGGGATCAACACGACACCGAACAGGGCGTAGACCGCGCACATGTTCGCGCGCGCCGGTCCCGGCTCGACCGAGTAGCGGAGCATGAAGTACGCCGAGTAGAAGAGGAACAGGATCAGGAACGTCACGAGCTGGTTCGAGCTCCACGTCCACCAGATCCCCCACGAGGTACGCGCCCAGATCGAGCCGGTGACGAGGGTGAGCGCGCCGAAGATCACGCCTTGGTGGATCGCGGCGTAGCTCTCGAGGTCGGCGTTCGGCGCCCGCGTCCGCAGGTGCGAGAACGCCTTCCACGCACCCCAGCCGAAGCACGCGTACGAGGTCAGCGCAAGCGGGACGTGGATGTAGAAGATCTTCTGCGTCAGCCCCTGGTCGGCGTCGATCGGGGCATAGAAGAAGATCAGCGCGAGCGCGCCGCCGATCACACCGACGGTCGTCCAGGCAAGCGCGGGCAGCGGGATGTCGCGGAGACGGGCGGGCACCGGAGACCGCGGCAATCATCGCAGAACGGCGCCGGTCGACGGCTAGACTCGGCGGCGTGGCCGACCTCGGGCGCGCCGCTCTCTTCGTCGCCTTCGGGCTCGCGGTGTTCGCGGCCGCCGGAGGCGGCGTCGCCGCGTGGCAGGGCCGCCGCCGGCTGCACGAGTCGAGCCGCCGCGCGCTCGTCGGCGCCTTCGCCGCGACCGCCGTCGCCGCCGGCGTCCTGATCCACGCCCTGCAGGCTCGAGACTTCAGCTACGTCTACGTCGCCGACCACTCGGCGCGCAAGCTCCCGTTCCCGTACTCGATCAGCGCCTTCTGGGGCGGCCAGGAGGGCTCGCTCCTACTCTGGCTGTTCGTGCTCACGGGCCTCGGCTCGCTCGCCGTCACGCTCAACCGTGACCTGATCCGGCGCGTCCTGCCCGGAACCGTCCCGGTGCTCGGCGGCGTCGCGGCCTTCTTCGCGTTCCTGCTCGTCTTCGTCTCGAGCCCGTTCGACCGCCAGGCCGCGCCGCTCGACGGGAGCGGCCTCAACCCGAGCCTCCAGAACCCGTACATGATGATTCACCCGCCGCTGCTCTACCTCGGCTACGTCGGCATGACGATTCCGTTCGCCTTCGCGGCGGGCGCGCTGCTCGCCGGCCGTTTCGACGAGCGCTGGATCGTCGCCACCCGCCGCTGGACGCTGCTCGCCTGGACGGCGCTCGGGATCGGGATCCTGCTCGGCGCGAAGTGGGCGTACGAGGAGGTCGGCTGGGGCGGCTACTACGCCTGGGATCCCGTCGAGAACGCCGCGCTGATGCCGTGGCTGGCCTCGACCGCGTTCCTGCACTCGGTGATGGTGCAGGAGAAGAAGAACATGCTCCGGGTCTGGAACGCCGTGCTCGTGTCGCTCGCCTTCTGTCTCTCGCTCTTCGGGACGTTCCTGACGCGCAGCGGCGTGATCAGCTCGATCCACAGCTTTGCGCAGTCGACGATCGGCCCGTGGCTGCTCGGCTTCATCGCGATCGCGGCCGCCTTCTGCACGGTCCTCATCTTCTGGCGGCTGCCGAAGCTACGGACGAAGACCCGGCTGGAGTCGCTCGCCTCGCGCGAGGCGGCGTTCCTCTACAACAACCTGCTGCTCGTCGCGTTCACGCTGACGGTGCTGTGGGGCGTCGCGTTCCCGTTGCTCTCCGAGCTCGTGCGCGGCGAGAAGATCAACGTCGGGCCGCCGTACTTCGACTTCTTCCTGCGCGTCCTCGGCCTGCCGCTGCTCCTGCTGATGGGAATCGGGCCGCTGGTCGCATGGCGGCGGAGCTCGCTGCGCGCGCTCGGCCACAGCCTCGTCGGCCCCGCCGTCTTCGCGCTCGCGAGCGGGCTCGTGCTCCTGGCGCTCGGGGCCGGCTCGAGCATCCCGGCGCTCGTCGCCTACACCTTCTGCGCGTTCGTGATGGGCGCGATCGTGCTCGAGTTCATCCGTGGCACCCGCGCGCGCAAGGCGCTCGGCGACGCGACCTGGCTCGGCGCGTTCTCGTCGCTCGTCGGCCGCAACCGCCGGCGCTACGGCGGCTACATCGTGCACGCGGCGATCGTCCTCCTCGCGCTCGGGATCGCCGGCGGCGCGTACGGCGCGACCAAGGTGCAGAAGCTCGAGCCCGGCCAGACGATGAGCATCCAGGGCTACGACCTCCGCTATCTCGGCTCGGTGACGCGCAACGAGCCGAACCGCACCGAGATCCGCGCGCGGCTCGAGGTCTTCCGCGGCGGGCAGGACCTCGGCGTCTACGAGGCGGGCAAGAACAGCTACCCGGTCGAGCAGCAGGTCTCGAACGAGGTCGGCATCCGCACCGACTGGCTGCGGGCCCAGGACCTGTTCCTGATCGGCGACCAGTTCAACAACGACGGGTCGGTCGTGATCAAGGCGCTCGTGAACCCGCTCGTCGATTTGATCTGGCTCGCCGGCCTGGTCTTCCTGCTCGGCTCGCTGATCGCGATGTGGCCCGACGAGCGCGAGCAACGGCGGCTGGCACGGCGGGCCGAGCCCGCGGTCGCGACGTGACGCTGCCGATCGACGGCGACCGCCTCTACGTGACGGACGGCGGGATGGAGACGACGCTGATCTACCGCGACGGCTTCGAGCTGCCGGAGTTCGCCACGTTCCCGCTGCTCGACGACGAAGCGGGAGGCGAGGCGCTGCGGCGCTACTACGCCTCGTACGCCGAGCTCGCGGACGACCTCGGTGCGGGCCTCGTGCTCGACACTGTCACCTGGCGCGCCAACGCCGACTGGGGCGAGAAGCTCGGGTACGACGCGCCGGCGCTCGCGAACGTGAACCGCCGCGCCGTCGCGCTGCTGCGAGAGCTCCGCCGGGACGAGCTGCCGCTGGTGGTCAGCGGTTGCGTCGGGCCGCGCGGGGACGGCTACGCCCTGGGCGACACGATGAGCGCCGACGAGGCCGAGCACTACCACGAGCCGCAGATCGCGGTGCTCGCCGAGGAGGGAGTCGACGTCGTCAGCGCGCTGACGCTCACCTACGCGGAGGAGGCGACCGGCATCGCCCGCGCGGCGCAGCGGCACGGCGTGCCTGCCGTGATCTCGTTCACGGTGGAGACCGACGGGCGGCTGCCGAGCGGCCAGACGCTCGGCGAGGCGATCGAGCAGGTCGATCGCGAGGCCGGCGGCGGGCCGGCCTACTTCATGGTCAACTGCGCGCACCCGACGCATTTCGCCGACGTCCTCGAGGCGCCGTGGGTCGAGCGGATCGCCGGCATCCGCGCGAACGCATCGACGAAGAGCCACGCCGAGCTCGACGCGTCGGACGAGCTCGACGCGGGTGATCCGGACGAGCTCGGCGAGCGCTACGGCGAGCTGGCAGGGCTCCTGCCACGCCTGACCGTGGTCGGCGGGTGCTGCGGCACGGACGAGCGGCACGTCGCCGCGGTCGCCCGCGCCGTCACTCGGTGACGACGTACTCGAACGACGCCCACGCGAGCAACGCGAAGATCGCGTCGTAGAGCGCGAGGAAGCCGAGGTAGCGGCCCGGGCCGTCGGCGACGCTCGCGCCGACGCCGCCGATCACGATCGGCAGCGCGAGCGGCAGGAAGAGCAGCGGCAGCAGCAGCTCGCGCGCCCGGCCGGCGGCGGCCATCGCCGCGAGCAGCGTCCCGACGGCGCAGATGCCGAGGTCGGCCAGCGCGACGCCGGCCACGGTCGACCAGCCGACCGGCTCGAAGAAGAGCGCGAACGCCGGCAGCGCCACGACCTCTGCGACGACCAGGAAGGCGAGCGTCGCCACCACCTTCGCGAGCCAGATCGCGCTCCGGTCGACCGGCGCCAGGACGAGCGCGTCGAGCAGGCCCTGCTCCCGTTCGGCCACGAACGCGCGGCCGAGGCCGAGCAGCGCCGTGAAGAGGATCGCGACCCAGAGCAGGCCGAGCTCGGCGAGCCGCGACGAGCCGCTCGGGAGCGCGAAGTGGAAGACGACGAGGATCGCGAGCACGAACAGCAGCATCGCCGGCAGCGTGTCGCGGGCCCGGAGCTCGAGGCGCAGGTCCTTGCGAGCGAGCACCGCGGTGTCGCCGAAGTACCTCCTCACGCGAGCGCGAGCCTCCCGCTCGCGAGCGGCGCGACGCGCTCCGGGTCGTGCGTCGAGACGAGGATCGTCCGCCGCTCGCGCATGCCGGCGAGCTCGCAGTCGAGCAGCTCGGCGCCGTCGGCGTCGAGGCTGCTGAACGGCTCGTCGAGGATCAGCAGCTCGGGCCGGTGCAGCAGCGAGCGGCAGAGCGCGAGACGCTGGAGCTGGCCGCGCGACAGCTTGGCCGCCCGCACCGCGCGCGAGTCCCAGAGCCCGAAGCGCTCGAGCAGCATCCCGATCCGCTCGCGACGCTCGGGCACGCGGTAGAGCCGCCCGTAGAGGTCGAGGTTCTCGAGCGCCGTCAGCTCGCGGTAGACGAGCGGCTCGTGGCCCAGGAAGCCGATCGCGGCGCGCTCCGGCTCGACCTCGAGCGTGCCGCCGCTCGGGACCGCCAGACCGGCGCAGAGCCGCAGCAGCGTGGTCTTGCCGGAGCCGTTGGGGCCGGTTACGACCAGGAACCCGCCGCGCTGGAGGGTGAAGTCGAGGTCGCGCAGGACGACCTTGTCGCCATAGCGTTTCTCGAGCTTGCGGGCGGCGATCATCGGCCCCGCCCCGCGAGGTGGAGCCACCCGAGCGCCCGCGGCAGGTTCAGCCGGACGCCCTGCTCGTGGGACCACGTTCCGACGGTGAAGCCGAGCCTCGCCCGCGGATGCGCTCGGCGGAGCGCTTGCACGAACCGCGCCTCCTGGCGTTCGGGGTGACGCACGAAGCGGTCGCGAAGGCTCCACCACAGCGCGAGGGGAACACCCGAATGCGCAATCGAAACGACGTAGTGCCTCGGGCTCCGTGCGGCGTAGGCGGCCGGAACCTGCTCGGGCGTCCCGCCGACCTCGATCCGGGCGAGCCGCTGGAGCCCCAGGCCGATCGGCTCCTTCCACCGCCGGAGGCATGCGGCGCCGCACGGCAGGGATGGAAAGTCGCGGTACTGGAGCGCCAGGTCGGTCGGGGCGTCGATCACCGCCGCGCCGCGGAGCAACCGCGGGTGCGTTGCGAGCAGCAGCAGGACCTCCTGCCCGCCCATGCTCCCTGCGACCGCGTACACCTGGTGAGGTTCGACGCGCAGCCACGGCAGTGCATGCCGAACGACGGTCGGCAGTCTGGCGAGGTCGGCGATCTGTCCGGAGTATCCCCACGAGTAGCGCGGCAGCCGCCGCCCCTCGCCGTCGGGACTGACGACGGCGAGCCGGTCACGCGCCGGCAGGCCGCCCCAGAGCCGGGCATTTCCGCGGCCGCCGACGCCGCGCCCGTGAGGTGACAGGACGAGCGGCAACGGAGGGTTCCGGTGCGGCCCGTACCACGACGGCAGGAGGACGTACGCGGCGCGCGTGCGCCCGTCGTGTGCTCGATAGTCGATCCTCCACCAGCGCGTCCACGCCCGCTGCGACGCGTGCGCCGCGCGCGGAGCCACGTGCGTCGTGGACTCGACGAGCGCCAGCCCGACCGCAGTGGCCACGACCGCCGCCGGAAGCACGAAGAGGAGCGCCCGTCGCACTAGGTGACCGCGTCGAGCAGCACGAACGCGAAGAACGTGACCGAGATGACGCCGTTCATCGTGAAGAACGCGGTGTCGAGTCGGCGGAGGTCGCCGGGCCGGACGAGCGAATGCTCGTAGGCGAGCAGCGCCGCGACCACCGCGACGCCGATCCAGTACCACGCGTCGACCGGCAGGCCGAGCCCGGCCGCGACGAGCAGCGCGACCGTGCCGAGGTGGAAGACCCGCGCGCCGAGGAAGACGCCGCGCTCGCCGAAGCGGACGGCGATCGACTGCAGCCCCTGCTCGCGGTCGACCTCGAGGTCGAGCAGCGCGTAGAAGAGGTCGAAGCCCGCGACCCAGAGCGCGACCGCACCGCCGAGCGCCCACGCCTGCCACGGGATCGTGCCCGTGATCGCCGCCCAGGCGCCCACCGGCGCGAGCCCGTCCACCGCGCCGAGCCAGAGGTGGCACGCCCACGTCCAGCGCTTCAGGTACGGGTAGATCACGAAGCCGGCGACCGGGATCGGCCAGAGCCAGTGCACGAGCGGATCGAGCTGGAAGACGGCCACGAGGAAGACCGCGAGCGAGGCGAGGCAGAAGAGGACGACAGCCGCCGGCGAGAGCAGGCCCGACGGCAGCTCGCGGGCTGCGGTGCGTGGGTTGCGCGCGTCGAGGCCGGCGTCGATCAGCCGGTTAAGCCCCATCGCGAGGGAGCGCGCGCCGATCATCGCGACCGTGATCCAGAGCAGGTCGTGCGCGCTCGGCACGGCGTCGACCGCGAGGAACGCGCCGACGTAGGCGAACGGCAGCGCGAAGACGGTGTGCTCGAACTTCACGAGCCGCGCGAACCGGACTGGATAGGCGATCGCGGTCATCTCGTCGGATTCTGCCGAGTCGCGCCTCGACCGGTCATTGCAGACGGACGCGCCGGCGAGGCCCGCACGTCCTGAAAGCGGCGTCGCAAGCGCCGCCTCAGGTCTGGTGGTGTGCCGTCGGCGCGCCGGCGAGGAGCTCGACCGCGTGCCTCAGCGCCGGCCGCAGCACTTCGAAGCCGTCGCGGCAGCCGCCAGGCGAGCCGGGAAGGTTGACGACGAGCGCGCGCCCGCGCACGCCCGCGAGGCCGCGCGAGAGGAGCGCGTGCGGAGTCTTCGCCAGCGAGTCGGCGCGCAGCGCCTCGGCGATCCCCGGCGCGACCCGCTCGAGCACGTCGCCCGTCGCCTCGGGCGTGACGTCGCGCGGGCCGAGGCCGGTGCCGCCGGTCGTCAGCACGACCGCGGCGTCCTCGGCGAGCTCGGCGATGGCCTCGGCGATCGCCTCGCGCTCGTCCGGCACGAGGCGCCGCTCGACGTCGAAGCCCTGCCCGGCGAGGAGCGACGCGAGCAGGTCGCCCGAGGCGTCCTCGCGCGAGCCGTCGCTCACGCCGTCGGAGACGGTGAGGACGGCCGCTCTCACGACTTCGACTTCTCCAGCAGCCGCACCTCGCCGATCTCCATCTGCTTGTCGATCGCCTTCGCCATGTCGTAGACGGTCAGCGCCGCGACCGACGCGGCGACGAGCGCCTCCATCTCGACGCCGGTCTGCGCCGTCGTCTCGGCCGACGCGATGATCTCCACCTCGTCGCCGACCGCGATCTCGACGCCGACATGCGTGAGCGGGAGCGGATGGCAGAGCGGGATCAGGTCGCTCGTCCGCTTCGCGGCCATGATGCCCGCGAGCCTGGCGGCCGCGAGCGCGTCGCCCTTCGGCAACGAGCCCAGCTGCGAGGCCGTCTCCGGCGCGACCCGCACGACCGCCCGCGCGGCCGCCCGCCGGCGAGACAGCGGCTTGTCGCCGACGTCCACCATCCGGACCTCGCCGGACTCGTCCATGTGCGAGAGCTCGCCCATCACCCCGAAAGGTATCGCCGCCCGAGCCGTACGAGCCCGCGCCGGTGCTGCCAGGCCTTCCCGAGCCTGCGCGCCCAGCCCTCGCCGTAGAGCAGCTCGAGCACGCCCGCGAACCCGTCGACGGCGCTGCGATCGTACGGGTACCACCACGGCACGGGCACCCGGCCGCGGTCGAGGTCGGCGTACTTCACGCGCGTTAGCTCGTAGAGGCCGTGCTTCGAATGTGTCCTGCCGAACCCCGACGACTTGACGCCGCCCCACGACGCCTGGCCCGTGCCGTACGAGTACTGGACGTCGTTCGTCCAGACCGAGCCGGCCTCGAGCCGCCGCCCAACCCGCGTCGCCCGCTCGAGGTCCTGCGTCCAGACGCTGGCGCCGAGCCCGAACGACGAGTCGTTCGCGAGCCGCACCGCCTCCGCCTCGTCGCGAAACGCGGCCACGGTGACAACCGGGCCGAAGATCTCCTCCTGCTCGATGCGCGCCTCCCGCGCGACGGCGCTCAAGACGGTCGGCTCGAAGAACCAGCCCGGCAACTCGACGTCGGCGCGCCGCCCGCCGGTCCGCACCTCGGCGCCACGCCCGACCGCGTCGGCGACGAGCTCCTCGACGTGTGCGCGCCGATCCTCGGCGATCAGCGGGCCGAGCTCCGTCTCGAGCTCGTCGCCCCGGCCGAGGCGCAGCTCACGCGCCCGCCGCGCGAGCTCCTCGACGAACGCCTCGTAGAGCGGTTGCGCGACGTAGATCCGCTCGACCGCCGAGCAGACCTGACCGCAGTTCGAGAACGAGCCCCAGAGGGCGCCCGCAACCGCGCGGTCGAGGTCGGCGTCCTCGAACACGAGCAGCGGGTCCTTGCCGCCCAGCTCGAGCGTCACGGGCCGGAGCCGCTCGCCTGCGGCCGCGGCGACGAGCCGGCCGATCGCTGCCGAGCCGGTGAAGACGACCTTGCCCACGCCGGGCGCCCGCACCAGCGCTTCGCCCGTCTGCGCCCGGCCCTGCACCCCCCGCACCAGCCCCTCGGGCGCGCCCGCGTTGCGGAACAGCCGCTCGACCCAGCCGCCCGTCAGCGGCGTCAGCTCCGACGGCTTCAGCACCACCGCGTTGCCGGCCGCGACCGCGAACGCCGCCTGCGTCAGCGGGATCCCGAGCGGGAAATTCCACGGCGAGATCACGGCGACCACTCCCAGCGGCTCGTAGAGCAGCCAGCCGCGCTTGTGCCGCAGGTGTGGCTGCGGGAGGCGCAGACGCTCGGGACGCAGCACCGGCCCGGCGTTCGCAGCAGCCCAGACGATGTTGTCGAGCGCGACGAACAGCTCGGCGGTGTACGACTCGACCAGCGGCTTCCCGCTCTCCGCCGTCACCGTCGCCGCGAGCTGGTCGGCCTGCGCCAGCACTTCCTGCGCGACCGCCGCCAGCAGCGCGCGCCGCTCGGCGAAGCTCGACTGCGCCCAGCGCTCGGCGGCCAGCCTCGCCTCGGACACCGCCTCGGCGACCGCCTCCGGCGGCGCGATCTCGACCGAGCCGAGCTCCTCCAGCGTCGCCGGGTCGATCGACAGCAGCTCGCCCGAAGAGGCGTGGCTGACCACCCGGGGATCCTAGTCCTGCGGGGATAAGATCGATCGCTGGCGATGGATCGGGTCAGGCGAATCGAGGAGAACGAGAAGCTCTTCCGCGAGGTCAACGAGCGCGTCGCGCAGATGCATGCCGGCTTCCAGTCCGGCCCCGATCCCGAGTGGGTGTGCGAGTGCGGCGACGAGACCTGCTTCGAGAAGGTCGCGATCCCGCTCGACGACTACCGCGAGATCCGGGCGCGCGACGACTGGTTCTTCGTCAAGCCCGGGCACGAGAAGGCCGACGCCGAGCGCGTCGTCGCCCGCCGCGACGGCTACCTCGTGGTCGAGAAGGACGGGCTGGCGGCCTAGACCCGGGCGCGGCAGCGGTCGAGGTCCTCGAGCTGCGCCGCGATCCATGCCGACACGTCGTGCTCGCGCACGCGCGCGCGAATCGACGCCAGCCGCTGCCGGCGCTCGTCCCCGGCCATCGTCAGCGCCCGGTGGATCGCGTCCGCCTGCCCGGCGACGTCGAACGGGTTGACCGTCAGCACCCAGTCGCCGAGCTCGGCGTGCGCGCCGGCGTTCTCCGACAGGATCAGCACCCCGTCGCGCTCGTTCACGAGCGGCGCCTCCTTCGCGACGAGGTTCATGCCGTCGAAGATCGCGTTCACGAACAGCGCGTCGAACTGCTTGTAGGCCGCGACCGACGAGGCGAAGTTGTCCTCGATCACGAGGTCGATCGGCGCCCAGCCGCCCTGCTGGAAGCGGTCGTTCACGCGCCGCGCCTCGCGCTGGATCGCGCCGAGGTATTCCGCGTACTCGGGGATGTCCTGACGCGACGGGTCGAGCATCGCGAGCATCCCGACGCGGCGGTGCATCTCGGGGTGGGCGTCGAGGTACAGCTCGAACGCCCGGAACCCGCGGACGATGTTCTTCGACGGGTCGGTGCGGTCGACCCGCAGGACGAGCTTCTCCGGCCGGCGCGCGGCGAGCTCGCGCTCGGCCTCCAGCACGGCCGGGCTGGCGGCGAGCTCGTCGAACTCGTCCGGGTCGACGGAGATCGGATGCGCGCTGACGGTCGTCGTCCGGCCCGCGTGCGAGACGACGGCGGCCGCGAAGTCCGTATCGGCGCCGGCGAGGTCGCTGGCGGCGCGCATGAAGTTCAGGCCCCACTGGCGGGTGTGGAAGCCGACGACGTCGTTCGCGAGCAAACCCTCGTGGACGGCGCGGCGGATCGAGTCGGGGAGCACGTGCCAGTAGTCGGTCTGCGGCCACGGGATGTGCACGAAGTGCGCGAGCAGCGCGTCGGGCGCCTGCTCCCGGACGAGCTGGGGCGCGAGGTAGAGGTGGTAGTCGTGGAAGAAGACAGCCGCCTCGGGCTCGGCCGCGAGCTCCTCGAGCACGGCGTCGGCGAAGCCCCGGTTCACGCGCGCGTACCCCCCGTCCCAGGCGTTGCGGAAGGCGATGTCGACGCTCGGGTCGTAGGCGAGCTGCCAGAGGTAGTGCTGCAGGAACCACAGCATCGGGTTGGCGACGACGTTGTAGTACCAGTCGTAGGCCACGGCGTCGTGCGCGACGAGGCGCAGCCGGAACGGCGAGCCGTCCCGCGCGAGCTCGTCGACGGCGGCGCCGTCGGTCGCCACGGCGACTGCACGATCCTCGTCGCTGATCGCGCTCGCGATCCAGACGACGTCGTGGTGCGAGACGAGGCTGCGCAGCGCTGTCACGAGACCGCCTCCACCGCGTCGCGCCAGGCGCTCGCCGCTCGGCCCCCGCGCGTACGTCACGGGGCCGCGGTTCGAGACCACGATCAGCTTTCGCCGGCCCGCCACCCGGGCACCCTACCCCGCCTGCCGCGCGTGAAAAAGGTGTTACGAAGCGGCGACGGCCGCGGTCACCTCGGCGCCCGCGGTGTCGTTGCCGTCGAGCTTGTTCAGCAGCACGAGCCAGTCGCGCAGCAGCCGCGGCATGAGGAAGTTCCGCCGCACGTACTCCTTGCCGCGGAGGGCCCGCTGCCGCGCCGCGGCCGGGTCGCCCAGGATCTCGATGCACGCCTGCGCGCACTCCTCAGGCGAGCGGGGGTCGACGAGCCAGCCGGTCTCGCCGTCCTGGATCTGCGCGACGATCCCGCCCGCGCGGCTCGCCACCATCGGCCGCGTCTTCCAGAGCGCCTCGGTGACGGTCAGCCCGAAGCCCTCCTTCGTCGACTTCTGGATCGCGGCGGACGAGTGCACCTGGAAGGCGTTCACCTCGACCGAGCCGATGTTGTTCAGGTTGCTGAGGATGTAGACGTCCGGGTCGCCGGCCGCGTACGTGACGGTGCGGTTGTAGTAGTCCCAGCCCTCGGGGTCGTCGTGCGCCATCGACCCGACGAGGGCGAG
>DASSMZ010000136.1:0-15280 GCA_035688325.1 Gaiellaceae bacterium | reverse complement strand
GAGCGGACGGTCGGGAGCATCTTGCCGAGGTCGGTCGTGCAGAAGACGAAGACGAGGTGGGGCGGCGGCTCCTCGATCAGCTTCAGCAGCGCGTTGAAGGCGGCGTCCGTGAGCTGGTGTGCCTCGTCGAGGATGTAGACCTTGTAGCGGCCCTCGACCGGCTGCAGCACGACGCGCTCGCGGATCTCGCGGATGTCGTCGATCCCGCGCTGGGAGGCGGCGTCCATCTCGATCACGTCCAGCGAGGTGCCGTCGGCGATCGCGCGGCAGGCGTGGCAGGTCTTGTCGGGCGTCGGCGTCGGGCCGTGCTCGCAGTTCAACGCCTTCGCCAGGATCCGCGCGAGCGAGGTCTTGCCGGTGCCGCGCGGGCCCGCAAACAGGTAGGCCTGGCGGATCTGGCCATGTGCGATCGCATTCTTCAGCGTGCGGGTGACCGCCTCCTGGCCGACGACCTCGTCGAAGTCCTGCGGGCGGTACTTCCGGTACAGCGCGGCCACGCGGCGACTCTACCGAAGGTGCAGCTCGATCCAGGCGCGTGCGAGTGACCGCTCGAGCCGGGCGAGCTCCAGCCGGTTGTGCTCGAGCTCCGCGCGGCCGGCGCCGCGTTCGCGCAGGGCCTGCCGCTCGGTCGCGCAGGCGGCGATCGCCGCCTCGAGCTTCCGCACGCTAGGCATCGCCGACGGCGGGCACCCTCGGCCCGCGCGAGTACGCGTACGGGTGGCGGAACGCGTCGAGTGCGGCCGCGGCAGGCACCTCGACCTCGAAGTCCTCGCCCGTCCCTGCGT
Organism: Gaiellaceae bacterium; assembly: GCA_035688325.1. Taxonomy (GTDB): domain Bacteria; phylum Actinomycetota; class Thermoleophilia; order Gaiellales; family Gaiellaceae; genus AC-32. Next base: position 14,495 of record DASSMZ010000136.1, on the reverse strand, counting down.
CGTGCACCGCGAGCGTGACGCTGGACCTCCGGCCGCCCCAGTAGATGATCACCTCGAGCCCGGCCGACACCCGCCGGCTGAGCTCTCGCCGCCTCGGTCTCGCCTTCGATGGTCGATCTTGCATCGACGCCTCCGCGCCCGATCTGTCACCACCGACGCTACTCCGAGGCCGGCCACGGGCGACCCAGCGGACGGCAAAGCCTTCGTCGCGTCCGGCCAAGCTTCGACAACAGGTCCCGGGCCGGGCACACCGCACGCCTGAGAGGGATTCCTTAGCGCTGCTTCCTCCCGGATCTGACGCGGTTCGGAAGCTCTCACCGCACGGGGCCCGGCCCGAGGCCGGCGATGCTAGCGGGTGCGGCGATGCGGAGCGCGCGGGTGCGGCGGCGTCGGGCGCCCGGCCCAGTGGCCTTGAGGCGCCGGGGGAGGTATCCGTTCCGGCGCTATCCTGCGGTGGCTGAGGGCGTGTAGCTCAGCGGGAGAGCGCCCGCTTCACACGCGGGAGGTCACTGGTTCGATCCCAGTCACGCCCATCATCGAATCGGACCCGCCCGAGCCGCTCGTGCGTATTGACACGCAGTTGGCGCGGTGGTAATGATCGCCGCGCAAGCAGCGAAGGAGCACGCATGTCGGCTCGGGGGATCGTTGCTGCGGCGTTTCTGTCGTCCGTCACGGGCGACGTCCTGTGCTCTGTTCCAGGCTTCGCTGTGCTCGGCGGCTCTCGAGGCCGTGGATCGCCAGGAAGGGGAGAGGAATGAAGCCTGCCAAGCGAAGCTGGCTGGTGCTGATGCTGCTCACGTTCACGGGCCTTGTCTTCTTCGTGTCCGGGGCGAGCGGCGTGATCGTCGTCACCGTGGGGCCCAACGTCAACGTCTCGGCGGCCGCCGGCAACCAGACGGAGGCGACGATCGCGGTCAACCCGACGAACACGCAGAACGTGTTCGAGGTCTCGAACCCGGGCTCGACGGCTGCTGTGTCCACGAACGGCGGCACGAGCTGGACGCGCTTCCAGGTCGGCGGCTCCAACGGGCTGCCGTCGTCCTGCTGCGACAACGTCGCCGTGTTCGACCAGTTCGGCAACCTCTTCCTGGTCTTCATCAACGGCGCCACCAACCAGATCGTGCTCGCCTTGAGCACCAACGGCGGGCAGCCCGGCTCCTTCTCGTTGTTGCAGACGATCGACAGCGGCAACATCGACCAGCCGACGGTCGCCGTCGGCGCCGGCAGCGTCTGGGTCACCTGGAACAAGAACAACACGATCATGGCCCGCGGCGCGCAGGTGACCGGTCTCGGGGCAGTCGGCGCCTTCACCGCCGCCCAGGCCGCACCGGGCTCGAACGGCGTCACGGGTCAGTTCGGCGACATCGCGATCGGTCCGGCCGGGCAGGTGACGGTCTGCTACCAGAGCGACACCCAGATCTTCGCTAACACCGACGCCGACGGACTCGGTGCCGGCGGCTTTGGATCCCAGGTCACGGTCACGAGCACGAACGTCGCCAAGTTCGACTTCCTGCCGGCGCAGTCGGGTCGCTCGGTGGACGCCGAGTGCGGGCTTGCCTACGACTCGAGCGGCGGCCCGAACAGCGGCCGCCTGTACATGGTCTACACCGACGAGCAGCCGGACGAGAGCAACAACATGGACATCCTCCTGCGCTCGTCGAACGACAACGGTGCCAACTGGTCGGCGCCGCTCAGGGTGAACGACGACGCGACGACCAGAAGCCAGTTCCTGCCACACCTGGCGGTCGACCAGTCGACCGGGTTTCTCGCCGTGACCTGGCACGACGCCCGTAACGACAGCGGCTCCGGAGCGGGGGACACGGACGGCGTCGCCAACGACGACGCGCAGTTCTGGGGCGCGTTCAGCACCGACGGCGGCGCGAGCTTCCGTCCAAACTTCCAGATCTCGGCCGGCACCTCGAACGACGATGCCGCCGCCAGCGGGGTCGACTACGGCGACTACACCTGGTCGAGCTTCGTCAACGGCCTGCTCTACCCGGCCTGGGCCGATAACTCGAACTCGACCGGCGACAACCCGGCCGGCGCGCTGGCGAGCTTCGACATCTACACGGCGAAGATCCACATCTTCGACGACAAGCCGCCGGTGGTCACCGTCCAGAACGCCTCCGGCAACGAGGGCGCGGCGATCCCGATCACGGGGACGGCGACCGACCCGGACGGCGACCCGCTGACGACGAGCTGGACGGTCGCGCCGCTCTCCGGGGTCGACCCGGGGGCGACCTGCACGATCGCGGCGCCGGCGTCGCTCTCCACGACCGTCAGCTGTACCGACGACGGCACGTACACGCTCACCCTGACCGCAAGCGACGGGATCAACGCGCCCGTCAGCGCGACCGGGACGCTGACGGTCGCGAACGTGCCGGCCAATGTGTCGATCACCTCTCCGACGAGCGGCCAGATCTTCCAGCTCGGCGACACGGTCAACGTCGTCGCGCCCTTCGCCGACCCGGGCACCAACGACACGCATACGTGCTCGATTGGCTGGGGCGACGCGACGACCACGGCCGGCGTCGTCGCCGAGTCTGCCGGCGCCGGCACCTGCAGCGGTTCGCACGTCTACTCGATCCACGGGCCGAAAACGATCACGGTCTCGGTAACCGACGACGACGGAGGCGTCGGCAGCGCCACCGTCACGATCGACATCAACGCGCCGCCCGACTGCTCGACGGTGGCGCCCGACCAGACATCGCTCTGGCCGCCCAACCACACGCTCCGGCTGGTCACGCTCTCCGGCGCGACCGACCCGGACGGCGATCCGGTCACGCTGACCGTTTCCGCGGTCACCCAGGACGAGCCGCTGAACGGGCAGGGAGACGGCGACACCTCGCCGGATGCCGTCCTGGCGTCGCACAGCGATCAGGTCTACGTCCGTTCCGAGCGGGCGGGCCCCGGCGACGGACGCGTCTACCGGATTTCCTTCGGCGGCTCCGATGGGCGCGGCGGCTTCTGTACCGGCACGGTGCACGTCGACGTCCCGCACGACCAGTCGGGCCGGCCCGCGATCGATTCGGGCCAGGTGGTGAACTCGCTCGGTTGATGGAACCGGAGTCAACGTTTCCGTCCGGTCGCGGGGTGGTACCGTCGAGGTGGCCCCGCGCCCGGGCTAGCTTCTGTCTGGAGGTGGCGGGAAGATGAGGATCACACGAAAGCACGGGGTGGTCGCGGCTCTCCTGGTCGCGATGCTCGCGACCGGCCTCTCGACGGGCCTTGCCCTCGGCGACTCACACCGGGCCTCCGCGCCGTCCGTCGGCCTGCGAGCCAAGCTCTCTGGTCGGGGCCAGCAGGCAGCCCGCGGCATGTTCGTGGCCACCCTGCGGGGAGCCACTCTGCGCTGGTCGCTCTCCTACAAGACCCGCGGCACCGCCCGGCTGGGAGCTCGGATCACATCCAGGGGCACCCTTCCGAGCAGGCTCTGCGAACGCTGTGCCGCCCTCGTCCGGGGACGGCTCCATGTCGGCCGCGCCGTCGCGGTGGCGCTGACTCACCACAAGGCGCGCGTCGAGCTTGCCCCTCCTCGGAGCGCCAGTCCGCCGTTGCTGGCCGGTGCCGTCACCGTCCAGCAGGTTCCCGTGCTGGTGATCAGCTCGCCGAAGTCCGGAGCGACGGTCCGCCTCCCGACGGAGATCAGCTACTCGACCGGGGAGATCGAGGTCCGGCAGGACTCGGGGATGCAGCTCGAGGTCTACGTCGCGGGGCTGGACGGCGTGCACGTTCGCATCCCCCTCTCAGAGCCGAGCGGGACGGTCACGCTCCCCGACGTCAAGAACGCCTACCTGGTCGGCCATCGCGACCTCACGTTCAGGCTGCTCGACGCCGAGGGCGTGCCGGTGCCCAACCCGGCGGCGACCGACGTCGTCCGCGACCTGACGATCCAAGGCACGAAGGGCGGCTGAGGTGCGGCGGGCAGCGCCGCTGCTCGTTGCGCCGGCCGCACTCGCCCTCGCAGTCGGCGGGGCCTCGGCGACTCGGGCCGAGTTCGATGTCGCAGCGACCCTCAGTTGGCAGCAGGTGGTGCCCAAGCCGAGCCACCCGGTGAGACGGGCCGGCGGGTCGTTGGGCGGCCAGCTCGACCATCAGCTACGGGAGCTGAGCTGGAAGCTCGTCTACCGTGGCCTGAGCGGGCGGCCGACGAGGGCGGAGATCCACGTCGGCAAGCTCGGTCGGCGAGGGCCGCTGCTGCTGGCCCTGTGCGGCCCGAAGGTCGCGAACGCACGCCTGTGCAGGTCGGGACTGAAGAGGACGAAGATCGTCTCCCGGTCGGCTGTGCTCACGCTCGAGGCCGGCAACACCTACGTGCAGCTCTACACCCGTCGCAATCCCGGAGGGGAGTTGCGAGGTCAGATCCTGGTCAAACGCTAGGCGGTTGACCGCTGCCCGGCAGGTAGCAGCAGGAATCAGCGCGGGCCGAAGCCTGCCAGCACGCGCTCGGCGATCGGGCGCACGACGGGCTCGGCGATCTCTGCCATCGGGTCCCAGATCTGCCACGGGAAGAGGTGCCGGAAGGCCGCCTCCCAGGGCGGCTTCCACGCCGGCGCGGCGGCCAGGCAGAACTCGATCATCCCGGCGTCGATCTCGGAGACGATCTGCTCCATCTCCGACCAGGGCGGGTGGAAGCTCGCGCGCAGGTCGTTCGCCGGGTAGCCGAACTCGAGCGTGAAGGCGTAGACCTTGCCCTTGGTGCAGTCGGCGAAATGGCGGCTGTAGGAGTAGTCGTCGACGGCGCCGGAGGTCGGGTAGCTGACAGCCGTCGAGTTGCTCTGCAAGAAGACGCTCTGCTTGGCCTCGTAGTGGCCGCCGCGAACGGCGTTGATCGAGTTGACGACGCGCTGCGCCGTGCCCGAGACCACGTTCAGGTCGCTGCTCGGGATGTACTCGGCGTAGCCCCCCTCGACACCACGCTGCCCGTCGTACGCGTGGTTGCGGAAGTTCATCGGCGGGTCGTCGGACTGGTCGGTGTCGTCGCCCCAGGAGTAGAGGAGATCGCCGGTGTAGCTGTGGATGTCCATGTACCAGCGGGTGAAGCGATGGTGGTCGAGCAGCCACTTGACGTTGCGTGCTTCGGGTTCGGACTCCGGCGCCGGGCCGTGGTAGATGTCGCTCGCCGGGTCGTCGGACGCGAGCGTGCCGGGGTTCGCCGCAGGGTCGAAGGTCGTCCGGAAGTTCCAGAGGAAGTCGTGGTTTCGGTTCAGGTCGATCCCGACGCGCTGCGGGTTGCCTGCGGCCTGGGCGGGGTTCCGGTTCTTGCGCCAGAGCACGTCGTACTGCTGGTCGAAAGCGCGTCCGTCGGGATTGACGCATGGGAAGACGACCACGCTCAGGTTCTCGACGATCGAGCGGATCGCGTGGCGGCTGAAGCTCTTGCCGCCGTAGGCGAGCCCGGTGCCGGCGGTGTAGGCGGCGAGGAGGTCGGCGGCGAAGTACACGCAGATGTCGGCGCCGCCCCATTCGCGCGCGTGCGCGCAGGCGGTGAAGAGAACGCCGTCGTTGCAGGAGTCGGTGCCGATCCGAAGCGCATGCGACGTCCGATCTTCGATGCTGGGCTCGGGAAGCGTGACCAGCTCGCAGAGGGAGGGGTAGCCCTGCGCGAGCGCTTCGAGGGCCGACTCGACCTCGACCACGTTCAGGTAGCTCAGCCGGAGTCACCTCCCCCGAGGATCTGCCGCCCGAAACCGCGCGGCAGCACCTTGCCGCCCTCGAAGCGGTCACCTTCGCCGACCTCGGAGGAGCGCGTCGGCTTCCGCTCGAGCACGCGCACCTCGAAGCCCTCTTGCTGCTTCAGCTCCTCGAGTGCCTGCGGTGACCCGATCACCGGGACGACGAAGCCGCCGCCGGGCTCGGGGGTGGCGCTCGGCCGGCAACCGAAGTCGAGCGGCTGCTTGAACAGCCGGCCCAAGGCTTCTTCGTCTGCGACCCGGACTGAACCCTCGAGTCGCTCAGGGAGCTCGGGTGCTTCGGCCATCGCACACCCTCCGTGGCGGCTCGTTCGAGCTTACCACCGTCGCCCGGCGCCTCCTAGTGACCGCGCGGGAGCGCACTGGGCTCGATCCCCATCACGCCTTGCGCGCAGCACAAGTGCATCGCACCGCGACCGTCTAGTCTGGGGGCAGCCCGGCGGCTGGGCTGCCCCCAGACGTCACCCTGACTGGGCGATGCGGCCCTCGCAGCCTTGCTCGACGCTGCGTCGGAGCTCACAAGGAGGAGCCGATGGCCGCTGCCACCACCCTGCCCGACGAGGATCTCGGGCGTCTGCTCGACCTGATCAAGGACTCGGATGCCGTCGAGCTGAAGCTGACCGTGCCGGAGGACCAGCAGCGCTCCACCGTGGTCGCGCTCGGCATGGACCCGCTCGAGGCCCAGATTCGCCAGGCGTTCTTCTTCGACACGCCTGACCTGGCGCTCGACAAGGCGGGCGTCGTCGTGCGCGCGCGCCGCATCCAGGGCAAGGGCGACGACTCGGTCGTCAAGCTGCGGCCGGTCGTGCCGGCCGAGCTCCCGCCGGAGCTGCGGCAGTCGGCGAACTTCAAGGTCGAGGTGGACGCGATGCCCGGCGGCTTCGTGTGCTCAGGGTCGCTGAAGAACGCGCTCGGGCCGAAGGAGGTCAAGCGGGCGGTCGCCGGCAAGCAGCCGCTGCGGAAGCTGTTCTCGAAGGAGCAGCGCCGCTTCTACGCCGAGCACGCGCCGGAGGGCCTCGCGATCGACGACCTCGCGATCCTCGGGCCGATCTTCGTGCTCAAGCTGCGGTTCACGCCGCCGGACTTCGACCGCCGCCTGGTCGCGGAGCTGTGGCTCTACCCGGACGGCTCGCGGGTGGCGGAGCTCTCGACCCGCTGCGCGCCCGGAGAGGCGTTCCAGGTCGCGGCCGAGGCGCGCGCGCACCTCGCGCGGGCCGGCGTCGACCTCTCCGGCGAGCAGCAGACGAAGACGCGCAAGGCGTTGAAGTTCTTCGCGAAGGCGCTCGAGGGCGAGGCTGAGTGAGCTCGCGGCCGGCTGCGGCCGACGCGCCGGCGGCCGGGCCCACGATCGTCCCGCGCTGGGAGTGGCGGACGTTCGGCGACTCGTTCGGCGAGGCGGAGGCGCGACTGGGGGTGGCCGACCGCGTGCACGAGAGCGACGAGGTCTACCTGCTCTCGGCGGTCGGCGACGCGTCCGTGAAGGTACGCGACGAGCTGATGGACGTGAAGCGGCTCCAGCAGGTCGACGAGCACGGCCTCGAGCAGTGGCTGCCGATCCTGAAGGCGGCGTTCCCGCTCGCGCCGGCCGACGTCTCGACGGTGTCGGCGGCGCTCGGGCGACCGGCGCCGAGGCCCGAGCACGACTCGTCGAGCCTCGACGAGCTGCCGGAGCTGACCGGCGCTCGCGCCGTCCAGGTGCACAAGCTGCGTCGGCGCTACCAGCTCGCCGGGTGCGCCGCGGAGCTGACCGACGTCCGCGCCGGCGCGGACGCCACGCGCACGATCGCGGTCGAGTCGGAGGACCCGCAGCGCGTCGTCGACGCCGTGCGCGCGCTCGGGCTGCCGTTGAGGCCGAACACCTGCATGGCGCGCGGCCTGAAGGCGCTCGTCGGCCGCCGCTTCGCCGTGATCGACGTCGGCACCAACTCGGTCAAGTTCTACGTCGCGGATCGCCAGGGCGACGGAACGTGGACGACCGTGCTGGAGCGCTCGGAGGTGACCCGGCTCGGGCAGGGGCTCGACAGGACCGGCCGCCTCGGCGCCGAGCCCGTGCGGCGGACGGTCGACGCGGTCGCCGGGATGGTCGAGGAGGCGCTCGGCCTGGGCGTGGCCGACATCGCCGCGGCCGGCACGGCCGGCCTCCGGATCGCGCCGAACCGCGACGAGTTTCTCGACGCGGTGCGCGAGCGGGCCGGGATCGCCGTGGAGGTCGTGCCGGGCGAGGAGGAGGCGCGGCTCGCCTACCTCGCGACGAAGGCCGCGCTCGGCCTGCACGACGAGGCGGTCGCGGACTTCGACACCGGCGGCGGCAGCTCGCAGTTCACGTTCGGCCACGGCGACCGCGTGGACGAGCAGTTCAGCGTTCCGGTCGGCGCGGTCCGCTTCACGGAGGAGTTCGCGCTCGACGGCCCCGTCGACGAGGCCCGTCTCGGCGAGGCCGAGGACTCGATCGCCGCTGCGCTCGAGCCGCTCGACGGGCGGCAGGCGCCCGACGCGCTGGTCGGCATGGGCGGGGCGGTCACGAACCTCGCGGCGGTGCAGCACGGGCTCGCCGAGTACGACCCAGACGTCGTGCGCGGGACGCGGCTGGAGCGCACGGAGGTCGAGCGGCAGATCGAGCTCTACCGCACCCGCACGGCCGACGAGCGTCGCGAGATCGTCGGCCTTCAGCCGAAGCGGGCCGAGGTGATCCTCGCCGGCGCCTGCATAGTGTTGACCGTGATGCGAAAGCTCGACGCGCCTGCGCTGACCGTGAGCGACCGCGGCCTGCGCCACGGGCTGATGGCCGAGCGGTTCGGGGCTCCCGGCCGGTGACCGTCTCCTCGCGCAAGCGCGGCAAGCCGTTGGCCGAGCGCCCCGAGCGCCTGCTCAACCGCGAGCTCTCGTTCCTCGACTACGCCGCGCGCGTGCTCGCGCTCGCGGAGGACGAGACGGTCCCGCTGCTGGAGCGCGTCAAGTTCTGCTCGATCTTTTCCTCGATGCTCGACGAGTTCTTCATGGTCCGCGTCGCCGGGCTGATCGGCCAGGCCGCGGCCGGCCGGGCGATCCGCTCGCCCGACGGCCGCACGCCGCGCGAGGCGCTGGCTGAGGTGCGGGAGCAGGTGGTCACGCTGAACGAGCACCAGTCGCACCTGTGGCGCAGGGAGCTCGCGCCGGCGCTCGCGGCCGAGGGCATCGCGGTGTCGCGGATCGAGGAGCTCGACGACGACGAGCAGGAGCAGCTCGGGCGCCTCTGGGAGCGCGACGTCTTCCCGGTGCTGACGCCGCTCGCGGTCGGGCCCGGACAGCCGTTCCCGTACATCTCGGCGCTGTCGGTCAGCCTCGGCCTGTTCGTCCGCGACCGCGAGACCGGGGAGGAGCGGTTCGCGCGCGTGAAGGTGCCCGAGGGCCTGCAGCGCTTCCAGCCGGTCGGGAACAACGGCCGCCTCGTCCTGCTCGAGGGGATCATCGCCCACTACCTCGGCGAGCTCTTCTCCGAGATGGAGATCCTCGAGCGGTCGCTCTTCCGCGTCACCCGCGACGCCGACCTCGACGTCTCCGACGAGGCGGACGACCTGCTCGAGGCGGTCGAGCTGGAGCTGCGCCGCGCGCGCTTCGGCGAGGTGACGCGGCTGGAGGTGTCGGCGTCGATGTCGCAGGCGATGCGTCAGCAGCTGCAGTCGGGCCTCAACGTGGCGAACGAGCTCGTCTACCCGATCACCGGCACGCTCGACCTCGTCGACGCGACGGAGCTGGCGGCGATCGACCGGCCCGACCTGAAGGACGAGCCGTGGGTCCCGGTCCCGCGGCCGAACTTCGTCGCGCCCGACCCGGACCACATGTTCGCCGCCATCCGGGCGCGCGACCAGTTCACGCACTGGCCGTACGACTCGTTCGCGGCGAGCTACGAGGCGTTCCTCGAGCAGAGCGTTCGCGATCCGAACGTGATCGCGATCAAGGCGACGCTCTACCGCACGAGCGAGGACACGCCGCTCGTGCCGGCGCTCGTCGACGCCGCCGACAACGGCAAGCAGAGCGTCGCGCTCGTCGAGATCCAGGCGCGCGGCGACGAGCGCCGCAACATCGAGTGGTCACGGGCGCTGGAGCAGGCCGGCGCCCACGTCGTCCACGGCTTCCCCGGGCTGAAGATCCACGCCAAGGCGACCCTGGTCGTCCGGCGCGACGCCGACACGCTGCGCCGCTACGTCCACCTCGGCACGGGCAACTACAACGCCGTCACCGCCGGCACCTACGAGGACTTCGGTCTGTTCACGGCGGACGAGGAGATCGCCGCGGACGTCGCCGACCTGTTCAACTACCTGACCGGCTTCGCGAGGCCGGCCAGCTTCCGCAAGCTGCTCGTCGCCCCGTTCACGCTGCGCCAGCGCGTGACCGAGGAGATCCGCGCGGTCGCGGCCGCCGCGGAGGCAGGCAAGAAGGCGCGGATGAAGATCAAGGTGAACGGCCTCACCGACGTCGAGCTGATCGACGAGCTCTACGAGGCCTCGAGGGCAGGAGCCAGGATCGAGATCGTCTGCCGCGGCGTCTGCTCGCTGCGGCCGGGCGTCCGGGGCCTGAGCGAGGGGATCACGGTGCGCAGCGTCCTCGGCCGCTTCCTCGAGCACAGCCGGCTCTTCTGGTTCGACGCGGCCGACCGCACGACCGTGCTGATGGGAAGCGCCGATCTGATGCCGCGCAACCTCGACCACCGCGTCGAGGAGCTCGTCCCTGTCGAGGACCCGACGCTGCGAACGGAGCTGAGCTCGACCTTCAGCGCGCTCCTCGCCGACACGGCCGCCGCCTGGGAGCTGCAGCCGGACGGCGCCTGGGAGCGTGTGCGGGTGAAGAAGGACGACCGGCCGCGGTCGGCGCAGGCGACGCTGATGCGCCGCGCTCGCCGGCGCGCGGTCACGAGCCGTCCGCGTACGGGCTGACGCTCAGGTACTTGAAGCCGCTGTCGGCGGCGAGCGTGACGATCACCGCGTCCGGCCCGAGCCGCTCGGCCAGCCGGTGCGCGCCGACGACGTTGGCGCCGCTCGAGATGCCGGCGAAGATCCCCTCCTCACGCGAGAGGCGCAGCGTCATCGCGATCGCCTCGTCGTCTCCGATCGGCTCGACGTGGTCGACCTTCGACGCGTCCCAGTGCGGCATCACGACGCCGGTCCAGCCCTGGATCAGGAACGGCCCCGGCTCGCCGCCGCCGATCGCGGCCGAGGAGGCAGGCTCGTGTGCCTGGATGAACACACCGCGTGGGCGCAGCGCGTCGGAGACGCCGTTGACGGTGCCCGCGGTGCCGAGCCCGTGGCAGAACGCGGTCACGCGGCCGGCGGTCTGCTCCCAGATCTCGCGCGCCAGCAGCTCGCGGTGGCCGGGTGCGATGTACGGGTTGTTGAACTGGTCGGTCGCGTAGTGGCCGGGCCGCGCCGCAAGCTCGGCGGCGCGGTCGACCATGTTGCGGATGTCCTGCGGCGTCACCTTCGGCGGGCCCTCGACCGACTGGATCACCTCGAGCTCGGCGCCCAGCGCGCGCATCAGCTGCAGGCGCTCCTCGGTGAAGCAGTCGGCGATCACGATCAGCGGGCGGTAGCCCTTGGCGCGGCAGACGAGCGCGAGCGCCGGACCGGTCGAGCCGCCGGTGTACTCGACGACCGTGTCGCCCGGCGAGATGAGGCCGTCGCGCTCGGCCCCTTCGATCATCGACAGCGCCATCCGGTCCTTGACCGAGCCGGTCGGGTTCGTGTTCTCGAGCTTCAGCCAGAGCTCGGCCCCGTTCGTCGGAGCGCAGCGCTCGAGCCTGACGAGCGGCGTGTTCCCGATCGTCTCGAGGATCGACACGCGGCGACTCTACTGCGGCCTCGCTAGAGCAGCGGAGCGACCTCGGCGCCGAAGCGGCGGACGCGCTCCTCGAGCTCGGGCGCGTCGTGGCCGAGGTTGACCACGAAGCCGTCGCAGCCGGCGGCGGCGTACTCGCGCAGGCGCTCGGCGATCCACTCGGGCGGTCCCTCGACGGCGTGGCGACCGCGCTCGTCCTCGCCGCTCGTCGGCTCGTCCGCGAAGTAGGCGCTGATGCGCAGGATCGTCCGGCCGTCGAATCCCTCGCCGAGCCGCTGCAGCTCCTCCGGCGCCAGCGCGACCGGGTGCCAGACACCGGTCTTCGCCGCGCGCTGCACCGTGGCCCGTGACACGCCGGCGACCCAGAGCTCCGGCTTGCGCACGAGCGCCGGCGCGAGCCAGCCGTCGAGCGAGAGGAGCTCGCCCTGCCAGCGCACGCGGCCGGGCATCTGCTCGAACGCGGCCTGCGCCAGGTCGAGCCACTCGTCGAGCAGCTTCCCCCGCCGCTCGAAACGCGCGCCGAGCGTGCGGAGCTCGCCCTCCATCCAGCCGGCCGCGACCGCCGTCACGACCCGGCCGCCGGAGAGGAAGTCGAGCGTCGTCAGCTGCTTGAGCGCGACCAGCGGGCTCCGCGCCGGGACGATCAGCGCCGAGACGCCGAGCCGGAGCCGCCGCGTGCGCCCGGCGAGGAAGCCGAGCGAGACGAGCGCCTCCGCGATCGTCCCGTAGACCGGCGCGTGCTCGTCCGGGACGACCAGGTGGTCGGTGACCCAGCCGGAGTCGAAGCCGGACTCCTCGGCCGCGAGCGCGCAGGCCGCCAGCCGCTCCGCGTCGAGGCCGTCGCCGTAGTTCGGGAGGATCAGGCCGAGGTGGAGCGGCACGCGGGCACGCTAGCCGCCGCAGCCGTTTGCGGGGCGACTTCGCCGGAAAGGACCCGTCTCCCGTGACGAGCCGGCAGGAACTCTGCGAGCTGGAGCTGCAGTTCGCACGCTCTCGCAGGCGGGCACAGGCCCGGCGAAGACTTCCTGCGAAGCGGAGCGCGATGGCGTCGCGCAGCATGCGCGCCGCCGTCCTCGCGCTCGTGCTGCTCGCGTGCCTGGCGCAGTCGACGCGTGTCGAGAGCTCGACGGCGAAGGCGCCCGCCCGCGCCCTCGCCGCGGCCGCGCCGGTGCTCGGGCCCGCCTGTCCGGTGCCGGCCGCGTTCCGGACGGCGTTCGCGACGGCGTCTGCGAAGACCGGAGTCCCGGCCTCGCTGCTCGTGGCCACGGCGTACGAGGAGTCGCGCATGGATCCGCTGGCACGCTCGGGCGCCGGCGCCGGCGGGCTGCTCCAGCTGATGCCGGCGACCGCGCGCGCGCTCCGGCTCGACGGCAGCGACCCCGCGACGAACGTGCTCGCCGGCGCGCGCTACCTGCGGCAGCTGCTCGGCCGCTTCGGCTCGCTCGAGCTCGCGCTGGCCGCCTACAACGCCGGCCCGAGCGCGGTGGAGCGGTCGGGGGGAGCGCCGACGATCGCGACGCTGCGCTACGTGAAGAACGTCGAGCTGCGTGCCTCGCAGCTCACCGGCTGCTAGCGGCGGGACGAACGCGGGCCCGGCAGGCGGCGGGGCCCGCTGAGACGGAGGGCGTTACGCGGTGGCGATGCGCACGCTCAGGTTCGCCGCCGGGAAGTTCCGGATCTTGCGCTTGAGGATGTCCGCAGTCATGGCGTGCCTTTCGTCCGCAGTGACAAGAAGCCAGGTGTCAGATTCGGCGTTCCCGGCGGCCGCGGCGATCCCTCGAACGAGCGCGGTCCGCCCCTCGTTCTAGGGTTTCTGCGCGTGCAGCAGGCCGACATCGGCGGCCCGTCACCGCCGCGGCGGTGAACCCGGCCCGCGCGTTCGGCCCCGAGCTCGTCCAGGACTTCTGGAACAACGCATGGATCTACTGGGTCGGGCCGCCGATCGGCGCCGGCGTCGCCGCCCTCGCCTACGACCGCCTGTACCTCCGCCCGGCCCACCGGAGACGGGGCTCGAGGAGCCTCGGCCGGGCGACGCCGCCTCGATCTAGGGTACGTTCCCGCCGTGCTGCTCCTGGGGCTCTCGACGGGTCACAAGGCCGGGCTGGCGGTGGCCGCCTTCATCTTCGTCGGCTTCTCGCTGATCGTCTCGATGCTGGTGCCGCGCTACCGGCCGCAGTTCCCCGGGCGCGGGCTCGGCGTCTTCCTCGTGGCGTGCCTGCTGCTCTTCGTCGGGATGATGGCCGCCGTGGTGACGTTCGGGAGGGAGAGCGAGGCGGCGACGGCGGCCGAGACGTCCGGAACCTCGGCGACGGCGGCGACCACGACCACGTCCGCGACCACGACGACGCAGAGCACGACCACGCAGGCGGCGCCGGCCACGAAGGTCGCCGTCAGCGAGACCGAGTTCAAGATCACCTTCGCCCAGACGCCCACGTCGGCCGGGTCGTACGAGTTCGACGTCAAGAACGACGGCAAGATCGCGCACGACTTCGTCGTCAGCGGCAACGGCGTGAACGCGAAGACGCCGCTGCTCAACCCAGGCGACTCGGCGACGGTGAAGGTCGACTTCAAGCCCGGCACGTACGACGTCTACTGCTCGGTGCCCGGCCACAAGCAGGCCGGGATGGACGTCAAGCTGACCGTCTCCTGACGCGGTTGACGCCGCGCTGTGGCGCTCGTTTCGCGTCGGCCGCTCGGTCGGACGAAGGGGGCAGGCGTACGACGGCGGCCGACGACAACCTGAAGAAGATCGACCACGTCGTCGTGCTGATGATGGAGAACCGGTCGTTCGAACACATGCTCGGCTTCCCGACGATCGACGCGGCCGGCAAAGCCGTCTTCTGAGCGGCGGTTAGCGGAACGGCGGGTGCAGCGGCAGGATCAGCGGCCGACGCGGCTGCTGCGTGAAGTCGAACTCCTTCGACAGGTCGCCGAGCACGGCGGCGTTCTCGCGGACGGACGGACGCCGGTCGGGCCGGCCGTCGGTCTTCG
>DASSMZ010000109.1:0-6294 GCA_035688325.1 Gaiellaceae bacterium | reverse complement strand
CAGCAACAGCACCGCGGGCCGCCCGATCCCTGCCGGGATCCCGTCGATGTCGAAGAGGCGGCCGTCGGCGGTCTCTACGCGCCGGTGAGGCGCGGAGGCCTCGGTGAAGAGGCGGGCGGCGAACTTGCGCAACGAGAAGCTCGAGCGTGGCTCGGGCAGCTGCTCGCCTACGACCGCCTCGTCGAGGTAGGCGACGGCCGCCGAGTTCAGGTACTCGATCCGAAGCTCCCGATCCACCCCCACGATGCCGATCGGGAGTTGCTCGAGGAGCCAGCCGAGCGCGGCGCCGTCGAGTCGAGGCCTCTGGCTGGGCGCGTCGGGGACGAGCGTGAGGTCAGGACGCGAGCCCTGTGCCGAGTCGTCCAGCCGATCACTCATGGACTTGCGCCGAAAGGCACCGCCCCGGAGACGTCGCGGTGGTCACGCTCCAACTCGCTGCTCACCTCGCTAGCTCCCCTCCGATCGAGGGGCGCTTCTGGCCGTGAGGACGAGAAGTGCTCCAAACGTCGTCAGATGGTGGTTGGCGAAGTTGTCCACCGGTGCTTCGGCACCGCCGGAAATTGTAAGGAGACGGTCTCCTTTCGCAAGCAGGCGAACTCGGTTCAGGAGCGAGTCGCGCGATACGACCGCGGCTTTAGAGTTCGCGGCGTGACCGTGCTCACGTCGCAGGCGGGCTCGTCGGGGGAGTTCGACGAACGGCGTGCGCGGATGGAGCAGCTCGTGGCCGAGCTGCGCGAGCGGACGGCGCAGGTCGCGCGCGGCGGCGGCGAGCGGGCGCTCGAGAAGCACCGCTCGCGCGGCAAGCTGACGGCCAGGGAGCGCGTCGACCGGCTGCTCGACCCGGACACGGCGTTCCTCGAGCTCTCGGCCCTGGCCGCGTGGGACGTGTACGACAACCAGGCGCCCGGCGCAGGGATCGTCACCGGAATCGGCACGATCGAGGGGCGCGAGTGCGTCGTCGTCGCCAACGACGCGACCGTCAAGGGCGGCACGTACTTCCCGCTGACGGTGAAGAAGCACCTGCGCGCGCAGGAGGTGGCCGAGCAGAACCGGCTGCCGTGCATCTACCTCGTCGACTCCGGCGGGGCGTTCCTGCCGCTCCAGGCCGAGGTCTTCCCCGACCGCGACCACTTCGGCCGGATCTTCTACAACCAGGCGCGGCTCTCGGCCGCAGGGATCCCGCAGATCGCGTCCGTGATGGGCTCGTGCACCGCCGGCGGCGCGTACGTGCCGGCGATGAGCGACGAGACGATCATCGTCAAGGGCACCGGGACGATCTTCATCGGCGGGCCGCCGCTCGTGAAGGCCGCGACCGGCCAGGAGGTGAGCGCCGAGGAGCTCGGCGGCGCCGACGTGCACGCGCGGCTCTCCGGCGTGGCCGACCACTACGCGACCTCCGACGAACACGCGCTGGCGCTCGTGCGCGAGATCGTCCGCAACCTGAGCCCGCCGCCGAAGGAGCCGCCGTGGGAGCAGGCGGCCCCCGAGGAGCCGGCCGCCGATCCGTCGGAGCTCTACGGCCTGATCCCGACCGACTTCCGCCACCAGGTCGACCCGCGCGAGCTGATCGCCCGCATCGTCGACGGCTCGCGCCTCCACGAGTTCAAGGCGCTCTACGGCGAGACGCTCGTGTGCGGCTTCGCGCGGATTGAGGGCTACCCGGTCGGGATCCTCGCGAACAACGGCGTGCTCTTCGGCGAGTCGGCGGCCAAGGGCGCGCACTTCGTCGAGCTCGCGTGCAGGCGGCGCGTGCCGCTCGTGTTCCTGCAGAACATCACGGGCTTCATGGTCGGCAAGGAGTACGAGGCCGGCGGAATCGCACGCGACGGCGCGAAGCTCGTCACGGCCGTCGCCTGCGCCGAGGTGCCGAAGTTCACCGTCGTCACGGGCGGCTCGTTCGGGGCCGGCAACTACGGCATGTGCGGCCGCGCCTACTCGCCGCGGCAGCTCTGGATGTGGCCGAACGCGCGCATCTCGGTGATGGGCGGCGAGCAGGCGGCGACGGTGCTGACGATGGTCGGCGACGCCGATGCGGACGAGATCCGGGCGAAGTACGAGGCGGAGGGCAACCCCTACTACTCGACCGCGCGGCTGTGGGACGACGGCATCATCGACCCGCTCGACACGCGGCGGGTGCTCGCGCTCGGGATCGCGGCCGCGCTCAACGCTCCCATTGCAGAGACCACCTTCGGTGTGTTCAGGATGTAGGCGTGGGCTACTCGGTGGCGCATGTCGACGAGATCGAGGGCAGCGGGCCGGGCGGCGCGTTCCACTTCGTGCGCCGCGAGCTCGGCGTCAACGCGTTCGGGATCAACTGGATCAACCTGCCGCCGGGCGCCGAGGGGCATGAGCACGACGAGTCCGAGACAGGGCAGGAGGAGGTCAACGTCTGCATTCGCGGCTCGGGCGTCTACCGGGTCGGGGGCGAGGAGGTGCCGGTTCGCGTGGGCACGTTCCTGCGCTTCGATCCCGAGACGACGCGCGTGCCGGTCGCGGGGCCGGAGGGAATGACGCTGCTCGCCGTCGGCGCGCGGCGCGGGAGCTACGAGCCGAGGGGGCCGTTTTGAACCACACGCTGGAGCTGAGCGACGACGATGTGCGGCTACTGCACGCCGCCCTGCACGCGTACCTGGACGACTTCGGCCACGAGGAGGCCGACGTGCTGCGGCGGATCAAGGAGCTGATGGCGCGGCTGCCGACGCCCGGCGTGCCCGACGAATGACCGTTCGGCTGCTCCTCTGGGGCCTCGCCGACTCGATGACGACACTCGACGAGCTGCGCGCAAGGCTGCCGGCGCTGCCGGAGGGCGACCACTGGATCTCCGACTCGGCGGGCGAGCGCTTCGGCCTGATCTCGTACTCGGGCGACGGCGCCCCGGCCGCCGAGGCGCGGGAGCTGATCGGGAAGGACCCCGAGGTCGGCGAGGAGTTCGAGCTCGAAGGCTAGTAACAGTCTGTTACTTGGAACGACGGCCCGGCGAACCGGCTCTCCGACAGCGTTCGAACCGGCCAAGTAACAGTCTGTTACTTGGAACGACGCGGCCCTAGAGGACGAGCGTCTCCGGGAAGTCGACCCCGTCCGCGAACCGCGACAGGCGGTAAGGGCTCAGGTCGATGCTGGGAGTCTCGCCGAGGATCTCCTCCGCCAGCGCGCGGCCGACGGCGGGCGCCTGCATGAAGCCGTGGCCGCTGAAGCCGCACGCCGCGTAGACGCCGCCGGCGACCTCGCCGAGGATCGGATGCGCGTCGGGCGTCATGTCGTAGAGGCCTGCCCACGCGTCCTCGATCCCGACCGCGGCGGCCGGCGGGTAGCGGTGCCGCAGCCGCTCGAGCCGGTCGTCGAAGAGCGACTCGTCCACGGCCTCGTCGAACCCCCAGCGGGGCTCGGGGTCGGTCATCGCCAGCACGAGCCGCGAGCCGCGTCGGCGGAAGTGGAAGCCGTTCTCGGCCTCGAGCACCATCGGCAGCCGCGCGGGCAGGTCGAGCTCCCCGGTCGCGAGCAGCTGCCGGCAGAGCGGCCGCACGGGCAGCTCCACGCCGAGCGCCTCGCCGACGCGCGCCGACCACGGGCCGCAGGCGACCACGATCACGTCGAAGTCGAGCGTGGTCGCGTCGCAGCCCTCGCGCACCTCGACGCCGAGCTTCGTCGCGCGCCGGACGAGCTCCCGCGCGACCGCCGGCGGGTCGGCTGTCCCGTCCGTGCGACAGACGACGGCGCCCAGCACGTCGTCGGTGCGCAGGCCCTCGACGTACGACGGGTCGACGCGCTCCGCCGGCACGCCGAGCTCCTCCTGCAGCGCTCGCCGCTCCTCGAGCCCGGCCAGGCCGTCCTCCGTCGTCGCGACGAACAGGTAGCCGACCTGGTCGAAGAGCGGCGGCTCGAGCTCCTCGAAGAACTGGATGCTCGCCTGCGCGAGCCGCACCTCGGCCGCGGTCGAGAACTGCTGGCGCACGCCGCCCATCGCCTTCGCGGTCGCGCCACCGGCCACGCGGCCGCGATCGGCCAGCACGACGTCGCGCGCGCCCAGCAACGCGAGGTGGTACGCCACGGAGGCGCCGGTCGCGCCCGCCCCCGCTACGACGACTCGAGCCACGCGTCCAGCTCGCGCTTCTCGTCGTCGCGCAGCGTCCGCAACGGCGCCCGCACGTCCTCGCGCACGGGCACGCCGCGCCGGCCGAGGACGTACTTGGCCGCGGCCTGGAACGGGAAGCGGTCGAGCGCCGCGCGCAAGGCTCCGACGTCGCCGTCGCCGTCGCGGACGAGCGCCACCACACGCTCCGGGTACGCCGAGCCGAGGCCGGAGACGGCGCCGGCCGCGCCGCGCTCGAGCCCGCGCAGCACGAGCTCCTCGGCGCCCACGAAGACGTCGAGCCCCTCCAGCAGGTACGGCTCGACCGACTCGAACGGCTTGTCGGACACCTTCAGGCCGGCGAAGTTCGGCGCCCGCTCGCGCAGCCGCTCCAGCACCGGCACTGGGACCGCGTACCCGCTTCGCGCCTTGAACTCGTAGACGTAGAACGGCACCGGCTCGGCGGCCCTCGCCGCGGCCGCCAGGTGCCTCAGCAGCGCGTCGTCGTCGAGCTCGAAGTACGGCGGCGAGATCACGGCCACGCCGGCCGCGCCGCTCGCGGCCGCGTGCTCGGCGAGCGCCGACGTCTCGGCGGTCGTCTGCGCGCCGCAGTGGACGATCACCGGCAGCGGCCCCTCCAGGAACAGCTCCGCCGCACGCCGCCGCTCGGCCGCCGAGAGCAGGATCCCCTCGCCGGTCGTCCCGAGCGCGAGCACCCCGTCCAGCCCGGCGCCGGCCAGGAAGTCGAGGTACGGCCGGAAGGCCTCCTCGTCCAGAGCGGCGCCGTCATCCCGGAGCGGCGTGACGGCAGCCGCGAGCGCTCCGCGCAACATCCCGGGCAACTTTACGATCTGGCGCGATGGAGGCGCTCAGGACCGAGCACGATGGCGAGTTGCTCCGGGTCACGCTGGCGCGGCCCGAGCGGCGGAACGCGTTCGACGCCGCCCTGATCGCCGAGCTGACGGAGGCGTTCTCGTCGGTCGGCGACGACGTGCGCGCGGTCGTGCTCGCCGGCGACGGCCCCAGCTTCTGCGCCGGCGCCGACGTCGAATGGCAGCGCGCCTCGATCGACCTGACGCTCGAGGAGAACGTCGAGGACGCGCTGCGGCTGCACGCGATGATGGCCGCCGTCGACGCCTGCCCCGCGCCGCTCGTGGCGCGCGTGCAGGGCTACGCGCTCGGCGGCGGGTCGGGCCTCGTCGCCTGCGCGGACGTCGTCGTGGCCGCGCCTGATGCGACGTTCGGCTTCTCCGAGGTGCGGCTCGGGATCATCCCGGCCGTGATCTCGCCGTTCGTGTTCGCCCGCATCGGCGCGGGCGCCGCGCGGCGGCTGTTCGTCACCGGCGAGCGCTTCGACGCCGAGACGGCGCTGCGGATCGGCCTCGTGGACGAGGTCGCGGGCGACATCGAGGCGGCGGTCGAGCGCCAGCTCGGCGCGATCCTGAAGTCCGGCCCGCAGGCGATCCGGGCGGCGAAGCGGCTGACCCGCGAGCGGCCGTCGGATCCACTCGAGCTGGCACGGATCGCGGCCGGTTTGCGCGCTGGCGACGAGGGCCAGGAGGGCCTGCGTGCGTTTCTGGAGAAGCGCCGACCCAGCTGGTCCGCATAGGCACGTTTTCCTATTTACAACCCGGGTAGCAGCGCCCCCTGTCAGTACTACGACGAAGGGGGAAAACGATGTCGCGAAAGCTAGCCGCCCTAGTGACGCTTGTCGCCGTGGGGGCCCTCGCGTTCGCCGCAGTTGCGACGAGCTCCACCGGCACGACGAGGCCGGCCAGGGCCACTGCAGCGACAAGCACGACCCAGGTCGGGTCGATCTCCACGAAGCTGCAGATCAACCGCTTCGTGAAACGGAACGGGCGCCTCTACGCCGTCGGCACTGCTATCTCGCAGTTCACGCCGACCGTGGCGAATGCCGCTCAGTACCCGACGAAGTCGGTGCGCCGCGCGTTTACCGCGCCTGTCCGCAAGCTGAAGACGATCCAGGCAGCGCAGCGCATCTGCCCGGTTCTCGATCTCACCCTCGGGCCGCTCGACCTCAACCTGCTCGGAGCGATGATCCACCTCGACAAGGTGCACCTCGTGATCACCGCCGACTCGAACGGCGGCGTCCTCGGCAGCCTGCTCTGCTCGCTCGCGGGCAAGGCAGGCGGTCTCACCAGCATGAAGGCCGTGAAGTCGTTGAACAAGGCCGCGAACCGCAGCGGGCTGGCGACGAAGGGCCT
>DASSMZ010000015.1:0-14459 GCA_035688325.1 Gaiellaceae bacterium | reverse complement strand
AGTCCCTGCTCGCCGCGCGCGCCGGCAGCGCCGGCCGGGCCCGCGGGGCCCTGCGGGCCGGCGGCGCCGGGAATCCCACGCGCGCCCCGCATCCCGTGGCCGAAGATGTCGGAGACGCGGTAGCGCTTCCACCCGGCCGCGCACCGGTTGTTCTGCCGGCGCGAGATGACCTTGATCAGGCCGTTGTGCTTGTTCACGCAGACGAACGTCCGCTGGAAGCGCTTGTTCTGCACCATCGAGCTCCCAAGCGCCGACGAGCTGGCGACCAGAATCGCAATGCAGGCGGCAGCCAGCCACCAAGTCTTCTTGCTTCTCATTCTTTCTCCCTTTCCCCAGAGGGCCGCGAGGCCGCCGAAGAGCGCCCCCTACAAGCCCAGTCCCAGTCGCAGGGTGGTCGGGGTCGGGGCGGCGAATCACTGCCGGACGGCTAGGTCCGGCAAGCCGAACGTCTCGACCGCAGTCGCGTCAGGCCGTCCGCGCGAACGGGGCCGCTTCGACCTCGCGCATGAGGATGATCGCCTGCGGCGGGGCGATCAGCAGCTGCTTCTTCGTGGTGACGCCGACCACGCGCCAGCCCTGCGCGCCGAGCTCGTTCAGCTCGCGCTCGACGTGCCTGCCGGTGTCGACGACCTTGTACTCGTAGCGCGTCATCCCGTTCCTTCCCTCGAGGACACCTCTTTCGGGACGTGGCCGGTCAGCGTGAACACGACGCGCATCGCCTTGTGCGCGCCGTCGGCCGTCGGGCCGAACATGCACGGGCACCCGCCGTCGATGACGGTGATCCCGTGTTGCCGTCCGTACTCGGCCGCGGACTTCGAGACGCTGCCTGCGCCGGGCCCGCGGTGCATCCAGACGTGCTCGATGCCGAGCTCGGCGCACTCGCGCATCGTGTCGTCGGCGGCCTCCGGCCTCGTGCCGATCACGACCGCCTCGACGCCGCCCGGAATCGACGCGAGGTCGTGGTAGGCGCGGTCGCCTTCGACCTCGTCGGCGTTCGGATTCACGGCGAAGACGTCGTAGCCGCGGTCTCGAAGCCGCGTGTAGACGACGTTGCCGCCGTGGCCTCGCGGCGTCCGCGAGACGCCCGTGACGGCCACACGCTTGTGGCGCAGGAACTCGTCGGCGGCGTCCTTGATGGCTGTCATCGGAACCCTCCTCAGCTCGTGACCAGGACACGGGAAGCCGAGTAGAGCGGCCAGTGTCCCGGCACGCCTTTCAGCTCCGGCTCTCCGCGGATGCGGAACGAGAAGCGGCTGTCTCCCGCCAGGCGGCGCCGCACGGCCTCCGAGACCAGCAGCTCGTCGGGCGCGGCGGCCGAGGCGATGCGGGCGCCGATGCTGACGTCGAGGCCGGCGCACTTCCGGCCGACCCACCAGCAGCTGCCGGTATGGACGCCGACTCGCAGCTGCAGGCCGAGCCGGTGCAGCTCGTCCCTCACGGCGCAGCCGAAGAGGAGCGCGGCGGCTGCGTCGTCGAAGACGACGAAGACGCCGTCTCCCGCCGTGTCCATCTCGTGCCCGCCGGCGGCGGAGAGCTGTCGGCGGACGAGCGCGTGGAAGTGCTCCAGCAGCTCGGCCCAGCGCTCGTCGCCGATCGCCGCGGCGAGCTCCGTCGACCCGACGAGGTCGGCGAAGACCACCGTCGTCGGCTTCCTCCGCACGGCCGTTGCTGCCTCGGGCAGGGCAATCACCTCCCGTCCCCGCGATGCTCGCCCGCTGCGCGCCGCGCGGAATCGGTATCGCTACGGAGCCGCTTGCGCGGAACTACGGAGACGCGCGTAAGATCACCGCATGGGCATCCGATCATGGTTCGATCGGCGCCGCGCGGAACGAGACGCGGCCGCCGTCAAGCAAGCCGAGGAAGAGGCCGTCGAAAGCCCCGAGGAGCTCGCGCACCGCGACCGCATGGGCATGGGCGCCGACAACCGCATCGCCGGGCGCATCGGCGAGCGGCCTGACGACCTCAACCGACTCGGCGACTTCCGCTAGGGCGCAGGCCTAGCAGGGCTACGATCGCCGGATGGCAGCGGCGATCCGGATCGGCACGTGCTCGTGGGCCGACGAGTCGCTCACCAAGCTCTTCTATCCGCAGGGCGTGAAGAGCGCCGAGCAGCGCCTCCGCTACTACGCCGACCGCTTCGACACGGTCGAGGCGAACTCGACCTACTACCGCCTCCCGGACGAGCACATGGTCCGGCACTGGGCCGACCGGACCCCGGACGGCTTCGTCATGCACGTGAAGGCGTTCGGCGTGATGACGCGCCACCCGGTCAAGGTCGAGCAGCTCCCGCCCGACCTGCGCGAGGAGGCGCCGCTCGACCACCGTGGCCGCGTCGAGCGGCCGTCGCGGGAGTTCCGCGCCGAGGTCTTCCGGCGCTTCCACCACGCGCTCCGGCCGCTGCGGGAGACCGGCAAGCTCGGCGGGATCCTGATGCAGCTGCCCCCGTACGTCGTCTTCAAGCCCGCCTCGCTCGAGTACCTGGAGTGGGCGCACGAGCAGCTCGGGGGCGACGAGATGCTGGTCGAGTTCCGGCACGCGAGCTGGCTCGACGACGAGCACCGGCGCGAGACGCTCGGCTGGCTCGAGCGCAACCACATGACGTACGTGATCGTCGACGCGCCGCGCATGGAGGCGCGGAACGTCGCTCCGACGGTAGTCGCCACGACCAGCCCGACCGCCTACGTCCGCTTCCACGGCCGCAACGCCGCGACCTGGAACAAGCGCACGGGCAGCGCGGCGGACCGGTTCGACTACCTCTACTCGGAGGACGAGCTGCAGGAGTGGGTCAGGCCGCTGGCGGAGCTCTCCGGGCAGTCAGAGAACGTCTACGCG
The DNA here is from genome assembly GCA_035688325.1 of Gaiellaceae bacterium. Classification (GTDB taxonomy): domain Bacteria; phylum Actinomycetota; class Thermoleophilia; order Gaiellales; family Gaiellaceae; genus AC-32. The sequence continues at coordinate 11,627 of DASSMZ010000015.1, read as the reverse complement.
ATGTTCAACAACAACGGCCGCTCGACCATGCCGGCGCTCCCGTCGCTCGACCCACCGGCGGAGGAAGGCACCGAGGTCGCCCAGGCGCCCGTGAACGCGGACATGCTGCGCCAGCTGCTCCAGCGCGAGGGCCTCCCGGTCACGCCCGCTCCCGCCGCCGCGTAACCTGAGCCTCGTGGAGCCCTGGTCGTACGAGGTCGCCGGCCGCTTCGACGAGCACGCCTTCGAGAGCGAGGTCCTGAAGGGCAACGCGCTCGGCGACCCGTACGTGCGCCCGCTCTGGGTCTACCTGCCGCCCGGCTACGACGACGAGCCGGACCGGCGCTACCCGTCGCTCTACGTCATTCAGGGGCTGACGGGCCAGCTGGACATGTGGCGCAACCGCTTCGCCTTCCGGCGCAACTTCCCGGAGCTCGTGGACGACCTGTTCGCGTCTGGCGACTCGCCGCCGGCGATCCTCGTGTGGGTCGACGGCTGGACGTCGCTCGGCGGGAGCCAGTTCGTCGACTCCCCGGGCACCGGCCGCTACCACACCTACATCGTCGACGAGATCGTCCCGTGGGTCGACGAGCGCTACCGGACGCTGCCGGAGGCGGCACACCGCGGCATCACGGGCAAGTCGAGCGGCGGCTACGGCGCGATGATCACGCCGATGCTGCGGCCCGACGTCTTCGGCGGGCTGGCGACGCACGCCGGGGACGCGCTCTTCGAGATGTGCTATCTGCCCGACTTCCGGCGCTCGGTGCGCGTGCTGCGCGACCAGTACGAGGGCTCGTTCGAGACGTTCTGGGAGGACTTCCACTCGCGCCACCCGCTCGAGAAGGAGAGCGACTACCACCTGCTCAACGACTGGTGCATGGCCGCCTGCTACTCGGCCGACGAGGACGGGACGGTGCAGCTGCCGTACGACATCGTCACCGGTGAGCTGCGGCCGGAGATCTGGGAGCGCTGGCTCGCCTGGGATCCGGTGCGGATGGCGCGGACGCGCGGCGACGCGCTGCGCTCGCTGCGGGCGATCTACGTCGACTGCGGCAAGCGCGACCAGTTCTTCCTCGACCTCGGCGCGGAGGCGTTCCGCCGGGAGCTCGAGGCGGCGGGCGTGAGCGACTACTTCTTCGAGCTCTTCGACGCCACGCACTCGAGCATCGAGTACCGCTACCCGCTCGCCGTGAGGTACCTGGCCGAGCGGCTCTCGTGATCGCCGCGGCGGCGCCTCCGCTCGTCTGCCTCGACCCCGGCCACGGCACGCCGCCGGCGATCGGGCGGCAGGTCGAGCCGATCGGGCCGGGCTCGCGCACGTTGAAGATCAAGGACGGCGGCGGCGCGGCGGGCGAGGCGCCGGTGGCGCTCGCGATCGCGCTGCGGGCGCGGCGTCTCCTGCTCGCGCGCGGCTACCGCGTCGCGATGACGCGGACCGGGCCGACGATCCGGCTCGGCGACGGCGACGGGAACATCGCCCGGGCCCGCTTCTGCAACCGGCTGCACGCGGCGCTGATGGTGCGGATTCACGCCGACGGCTCGACCGTGCGCTCGCTGCACGGCGTCTCGACGCTCGTTCCGGCGTGGCATCGCGGCTGGACGGACGACATCTACGCGCGGAGCGTGCGCGCCGGCCGCGCCTTGCAGGCGGCCGTGGTCGCGACGACGGGCGCGGCCGACCGCGGCGTCCTCAGGCGCAGCGACCTGACCGGGTTCAACTGGGCCGACGTGCCGGCGGTGCTGATCGAGACCGGCTTCCTGACGAACCCGGCCGAGTCGAGCCGCCTCCACACGGCGGCGTACCAGCAGAAGGTCGCGCTCGGCATCGAGCGCGGCGTCGCCGCCTTCGTCGCACCCTGAACGGTGTCAGACACCGCGACCCGAGCGGCGCGCGGCCGTGGAGCCGAGCCAGGCGCCCGGTGTCAGACGGGTGCCGTAAGCGTCACGAGTCGTCCACAGGCCGGCTCCGCTCGACGAACGCGCCACGCACCCCTCGGCGGACATCCCGCCGAGCAGTAGCCGCGCCCCGAACGACTCGAGCAGCCGCAACGAGGACGAGGACGTCCGTCACTCGCCGCGCATCTCGTCCGCGGCGGCGCGCGCCCGCTCGTGGACCGCGGCCCGCCGCTCCTCGACGGACGCGTCGGCGGGCGCGTCGCCGGGCCCGTCGGGCGCCTCGTCGACCGACGTCTCGGGCGAGGCCGCCTCCTCGTGCTGCTCCTCGACGACCGCCCGCGACTCCTCGAGCTTCCGCCGCAGCTCCTCGGCGCGCGGATCCTCCGCCCCCGACCCCTCCGGCGGTTCCGCGGCCGGCTCCGGAGACCGGCGAACCCGACGCCAGAAGGTGAGCCACGCCGTCCGGGCCTTCACGAGGCCGATGCTACACTGGCCGCCTTCCTGCCTCGCCACCGCGTCGTTCGCTCCCGAGCGCCGCCAGCCGGCGAGGCCGCCTAAGACCGAAGGAAGGGAGGAATCGGGAGCGTGACCGACTACGAGATCCTGCTCATGCTCGACCCCGAGCTGCCCGAGGAGCGGCAGGCGGAGATCATCACACGCGCGCGCGAGGCGATCGAGAAGGACGGCGGCACCTGGGACAACCACGAGCCGTGGGGCCGGCGTCGCCTCGCCTACGAGATCGACCACAAGGCCGAGGGCTCGTACCACCTGCTGACCTTCGCCGCCGAGCCCGCGACGCTCGAGGAGATCTCGCGCGTGCTCAAGATCACCGACGGCGTGATGCGCCACCTGGCCGTGCGGCGCGTCCAGGGCGGGTCGACCCGGCCGCCCGAGCCGATCACGGAAGAGCCGGTAGCGGCAACGGCCGGCGCGCGGCAGGATTCCGGCCAGACCGAGACCGCCCGAGAGGAGAGCGAGTAATGGCCAACATCAACCGCGTCGTCCTGGTCGGGAACCTGACCAAGGACCCCGAGCTCCGGCACACGCCGAGCGGCACCGCCGTCTGCAAGCTGCGCCTCGCCGTCAACACGCGGCAGAAGGACGCGCAGACCGGGGAGTGGGGCGACAAGCCGAACTACTTCGACGTCACCGTCTGGGGCAACCAGGGCGAGAGCTGCGCGCAGTACCTCGCCAAGGGCCGCCCCGTCGCGGTCGACGGCCGGCTCGACTGGCGCGAGTGGGACGCCCAGGACGGCACCAAGCGCCAGGCGGTCGAGATCATCGCCGACAGCGTCCAGTTCCTCGGCTCGCGCCAGGACGGCGAGGGCGGCGGCGGCCAGCCGCAGTTCGTCCCGAGCGGGGCGCAGGCCGACAACGCCGACTTCGGCAGCTCCGCCGCCGACGACGACATCCCGTTCTGATGGCGCAGCGAGACCAGCGACAGCCGCGCAAGGGCCGGCCCGCTCCCGGCGGGCCGATTCGCAAGCGCAACTGCTACTTCTGCCGCGAGAAGATCGAGGAAGTCGACTACAAGAGCGTCAACCAGCTCCGGCGCTACGTCTCCGAGAAGGGCAAGATCCGCTCCCGCCGGATCACGGGCGCGTGCCGCCGCCACCAGCGGCAGGTCGCGCAGGCCGTCAAGCGGGCCCGCGAGATGGCGCTCCTCCCGTACTCGACCGGCTGATGGAGGTCATCCTCCGGCAGGACGTCGAGAAGGTCGGCCTCCGCGGTGAGGTGGTCGACGTGGCGCCCGGCTTCGCGCGCAACTACCTGCTCCCGCGCAAGCTGGCCGAGGCGGCGACGCCGGCCAAGGTGGCCGAGCTGCGCAAGCTCGAGCAGAAGCGGGCGCGGCACGAGGCGCAGAGCTTCGAGCAGGCCCAGCAGATCGCGGAGCGGCTGGAGGCCGAAGAGATCCGCTTCGACGTTCCGGCCGGCGAGACCGGCACGCTCTTCGGCTCCGTGACGGCAACCGACATCGCCGAGCGCGTCTGGGAGGCGCAGACGGTGCGCATCGATCGGCGCAAGCTCGAGCTGCCCGAGTCGATCAAGCGGATCGGCCGCTACCAGGTGCCGGTCGAGCTGTTCGCCGACGTCACCGCGACGCTGAAGGTCGCCGTCGTTCCCGAGGGCGGCGAGCTGCCGCCCCAGGAGGAGCTCGACGCGATCGCCGCCGCCGAGGCCGAGGCGGAAGCGGCCGCACAGGCGGACGCCGAGGCGGAGCACGAGCAGGTCGCGGCCGAGATCGAGGCCGTGGTCGCCGAGGACGAGGTCGAGCCTGACGCCGAGGCGGAAGGCGTTCCGGGCGTCGCGTTCGACCGGGCCGCGTACGCCGAGGACGAGGTGCCCGCCGAGGCCGGCGAGCCCTCCGAGCCTTCCGAGGCGTAACAACAGCGCACAGAGTTCTCCACAGGCTCGGGCGGGCCTGTGGAATTCGCGACGAACTTCCCGCTCGGAGCGACGTTTTCTCCCACAGGCGTCGTCCGGAAGCCGTGGGAACCTGTGTTCCCTTATGCCTGCAAACCGCCCGCTCCCGCCGCAGCACGGCCTGTCGAAAGAGGCGTCGTCCAGACCTTCCACGGCCGAGCCCGGAGTGCTTGGGTACCCGCCAATGGCCCAGCTCGCCCAGGCGTCGCCGACCGCCCCGGTCCCGCCGCAGAATCTCGAAGCCGAGGAGTCGGTCCTCGGCGCGATGATGCTCTCCCCCGGTGCGATCGGGGCGGTCAGCGAAGTCCTGGACGCGAGCGACTTCTACCGCGAGAGCCACGCGATCGTGTACCGCGCCGCGCTCGCGCTCTACGCGAAGGGTGAGCCCGTCGACGCGATCACGCTCGTCGACGAGCTCGAGGAGCGAGGCGAGCTCGAGGAGGCCGGCGGGCGCGTCCGCATCCACGAGCTCGCGGCCCTCGTGCCCGCGAGCGCGAACGCCGGCCACTACGCGCGCATCGTGCGCGAGATGGCGACGCTCCGCGGGCTGATTCGTGCGGGCGGCGAGATCGCGCGGCTCGGCTGGGAGCGGCCCGGCGAGACCACCGACCTCGTCGACCGCGCCGAGCAGGTCGTGTTCGACCTCTCGCAGGCGCGGGTGACGAGCGAGTTCAGCCACATCGAGGAGCTGCTGAAGGACAGCTTCGAGCGGATCACCGCGCTCTACGAGGCCGGCGCCGACGTCACGGGCACGCCTTCCGGCTTCCGCGACCTCGACCGGCTCACCTCCGGCTTCCAGCCGGGGAACCTGATCATCGTCGCCGCCCGCCCGAGCATGGGGAAGTCGGGCCTCGGCCTCTGCATGGCCGCGAACCTGGCCGTCCGCGCCGAGGTGCCGACGGCCCTCTTCACGCTCGAGATGTCGAAGGCCGAGGTGACGCAGCGGCTGATGTGCAGCGAGGCGAAGGTGGAGTCGCAGCGGCTGCGCACCGGCAAGCTCGGCGCCGACGACTGGCCGCGACTGACCGCTGCCTGCGACCGGCTCGCGAAGGCGCCGATCTACGTCGACGACCAGGGCTCGATCACGATGATGGAGATCCGCTCGAAGGCCCGGCGGCTGAAGTCGCGCGAGCCGAGCCTCGGCCTGATCGTGGTCGACTACCTGCAGCTGATGACGTCGGGCTCGAACGTCGAGAGCCGCGTGCAGGAGGTCTCGCAGATCTCGCGCGCGCTCAAGGTGCTCGCGCGCGACCTGGACGTCCCGATCCTCGCCATGTCGCAGCTGTCTCGCGCTGTCGAGCAGCGGCACGACAAGCGGCCGATCCTGTCCGACCTGCGCGAGTCGGGCTCGATCGAGCAGGACGCCGACCTCGTGATGTTCATCTACCGCGACGAGTACTACAACGACGAGTCCGACCAGCAGGGGATCGCCGAGGTGCACCTCGCCAAGCACCGCAACGGGCCGACCGACACGGTCAAGCTCTCGTTCCTGAAGCGCTACGCGAAGTTCGCCGACCTCGCCCCGTCGAGCGCCTGATGTACGAGCAGACCGTCGTGCTCCTGGCCCGCACGACTGCGTTCACGGTCGTCTGCCAGGCGTGCGCGGAGCTCGACCAGCGCGGGGAGCACGTCGCCCACACGGCGCAGGGCACGATGCGGCTCGAGCAGGATCTCGGCTGGACGACTTGCCCGCGCGGCCACCGCATCCGCGTGATCCGCGCCGGCGCGACCCGAGCCGTCGAGGCCACCTCCTCGCTCTGGTAGCCGCGCCCGCCTGGCGCGGCGGCTCGGCGGCGAGCGCGCGCGACAGGCTCCATGCCGACCCGAGCGCCCACGTGCCCTCGAGCAGAGGGACGACCACGAGGCGCCTCCGGTCGATGCGTCAGGCAAACTCCGGCTCGTGCCGGCCACCGTGATCGTTGGCGCCCAGTGGGGCGACGAGGGCAAGGGCAAGATCGTCGACCTGCTGGCGCAGCACTCCGACCTCGTCTGCCGCTACCAGGGCGGGCCGAACGCCGGGCACACGATCGTCACGGGCGGCGAGAAGTTCAAGTTCCACCACATGCCGTCGGGGATCCTGCACGGCAAGGAGTGCATCCTCGGCGCCGGCTGCGTGATCGATCCGGAGACCTTCGTCCGGGAGCTGGACGAGCTCGAGGAGCGCGGCGTCTCGACCGGTTGCGTGCGCGTCAGCGGCGAGGCGCACCTGATCATGCCCTGGCACGTCGCGATCGACCAGGGCACCGAGCGCCGGCTCGGCAACCTGCAGATCGGCACGACCAGGCGCGGGATCGGGCCGGCGTACGCGGACAAGGCGGCGCGGCTCGGAATCCGCGTCCAGGACCTGCTCGACCCGAAGATCCTGCGCCAGAAGATCGAGGTCGCGCTCGCCGAGAAGAACGTCTGGCTCGAGCGCGTCTACGGCTCGGAGCCGCTGGAGCTCGAGGAGCTGGCCGGGCGCTACGAGGCCTTCGCGCAGCGCCTGCGGCCGTACGTCGCCGACACGTCGCTGCTCGTCGACCGCGCGCTGCGCGACGGCCGCTTCGTGTTGCTCGAGGGCGCGCAGGGCACGCTGCTCGACCTCGACCACGGCACCTATCCGTTCGTGACCTCGTCCGGCACCGTCGCCGGGGCGGCCGCGGTCGGCGTCGGGATCGGCCCGAACCGGATCGACTCGATCATCGGCGTCGCCAAGGCCTACGTCACGCGCGTCGGCGAAGGCCCGTTCCCGACGGAGATCGAGGGGCCCGACCAGGAGCGCGTCCGCGACCTGGGCGCGGAGTTCGGCACGACCACGGGCCGCCAGCGCCGCTGCGGCTGGCTCGACCTCGTCGCGCTGCGGTACGCCGTTCGGCTGAACGGGATCACATCGCTCGCGCTGACGAAGCTCGACGTCCTCTCCGCGTTCGGCGAGCTGCCCGTCTGCACCCGCTATCGCCTGCGCGACGGCTCCGAGACGCCGGACTTCCCGGCGCACCAGAGCGACTTCCACCACTGCCGGCCGGTGTTCGAGACGCTCGCCGGCTGGGAGGAACCGCTCGACGAGGTGACCGAGCTCGACGCGCTGCCGGAGAACGCGCGGCGCTACGTCGGGTTCGTCGAGCGGGAGCTGGAGGTGCCCGTCTCGCTGATCGGCACCGGTGCCGAGCGCGAGCGCGTGCTCGCCCCGGGCTCGCTCGAGGCCCTGGCCCGGCCCTAGCGGCTACTCGGGCACGCGGCCGCGGGCGGCCCACGCGCGGGCCTGCAAGGTGAAGCCGCCGTCGGGCTCGCCGAGACGCCGGCGGTACTCGTCGCGGAGCGCCGCGCGCTCGTCCTCCGGCAGCCTCTGCGCGTACTGCCCGGCCGGCCCGACGCCGCCGAGGAACGAGGCCCAGAGCTCGTCGAAGTCGCGGTACTCGGTCTCGACCTCGATCGACCCAGCGAACACGTCGGCGAGGCCGAGCTCCTGCCACAGCCGTTCGAGATTCCCGAGCTTCCCGAGCGGGCTCGTCTCGCCCCGGAGCGCCGGGTCGAGCGCGTGCGCCGTCTCCCAGAAGACGCCGAGCATCCGCATGCCGCCGTCGAAATCCCACGTGCTGGCCGCGACGACGCCGCCCGGCCGCGTGACTCGCGCCATCTCGGCGACGCCCTTGGCGGGGTCCTCCATGAAATGGATCACGAGCTGCGCGATCGCGGCGTCGAAGGAATCGTCCGGCCACGGCAGCTCCTCGGCGCTTCCCTGCCGGAGCTCGGCGGCCGGCACACGCTCGGCGGCTGCCTCCAGCATCGGCGACGGGTCGACGCCGGCGACGTTCTCGGCGCCGAGGCGCCGCGCCAGCTCCTCGGTGAGGACGCCGGAGCCGCAGCCGACGTCGAGCACGCGCTGGCCTGCAGAGACCGCGGCGAAGTCGACGAACGCCGTCGCGAGCGGCCGCGAGTAGCGGCCCATGAAGCGGTCGTACGCGTCACCCGAGACGTCGAAGCTCATCGGGCGTATTCACGTTCGCCAGCTGCTGTTCGTCAAGTTCGACCCGAACGGCGCGAAGCTCGTCCAGCGCCTCGCGCAAGGCGAGCCGCTGCTCGCGGAGGCGCCGCTCGAGGACGGGGAGCACGCGCGTGCGGAACGCGGCCGGGAGCGGGCTTCCTCGAGGCGCCGCGGCGTCGGCGCACGCGTCGGCGAGCTCGCGCAGGAGCGCCGCCGTCACGAGCGGCGTGTCGACCGGAAGGACGACGGCGAGCTCGGTCGTGGCCGCGCGCAGGCCGGCGACGATTCCGGCGAGGGCCGCGCGGGTGTCGATCCCGTCGTCGAGGACGTCGAAGGGGAGCTCCAGCGCGTCCGCCTCCTTGCCCACGGCGATCCGCTCGTCGCAGGCCTCGCCGAGGATGCGCCAGCCGCGCTCCGCCAGCGTCTCGGGGCCGAGCCGCGCCAGCGCCTTCGGCGCGCCGAAGCGGGTGCTGCCGCCGCCGACGAGCAGGACGCCCGTCAGGCGAGGACGCGCCACCGCTCGGTGTAGACGTTGAGGCGTCCGCCGCGCGCGAAGCCGCAGAGCGTGATCCCGCGGTCGGCCGCGAGCCCGACCGCCAGGCTCGAGGGTGCGCCGACGGCCACGAGCAGCGGGCAGCCGGCGACGGCCGCCTTCTGGACGAGCTCGAAGGAGAGCCGGCCGCTCACGCAGAGCACGTGCTCGGCGAGTGGCAGCTTGCGCTGGAGGAACGCCCAGCCGACCACCTTGTCCATCGCGTTGTGCCGGCCAACATCCTCACGCAGGCAGAGCAGCCGGCCGTCGGCAGCGAAGAGTCCGGTCGCGTGCAGGCCGCCGGTGGCCGCGAAGGCAGGCTGGGCCGTGCGCAGCCGCTCGGGCAGGTCGGCGAGGAGGCCGGCCGCGACGGCGAGCCGGCTCTCGACGCGCGGCGCCTCGACCTCCACCGCCTCGAGCGCGCCCTTGCCGCACACCCCGCACGAGGAGCTGGTGTAGAAGCTGCGGCGGAGGCGCTCGGGGTCGAACGCCGGCGCCTCGACCTCGACGGTGTTGGCGGCGAGATCGGCCGGGAGGGCGGCGGCCGTCGGCGCCAGCCCCTCCGACAGGCAGAAGCCGAGCGCAAGCTCCTCGTCGTGGCCGGGCGTCCGCATCGTCACCGCGACCGGCTCGCCGCCGATGCGGATCTCGAGCGGCTCCTCGACCGCGACCTTGTCGCGCTCGTGCCGGCCGGCCGGCATCCGCAGCACCTCGACGGGCGCGGCCGTGTAGGGCGGCGCCTCGACCGCGTCCTTGTCGGCGCTCATGCGCCGGAGCGTACCCGCGCCGATGTCACGCATTCGGCACGCTTCCGTGACAGACACGTGCGCCGCCCGCCGCTATCGTCGCCTCGGGGAGGAGGCCGGGCGAACCTTCTACCCGGCGAGCCGCATCGCGTCGCGCGCACGCGATCCGGGCCGACGGCGGCAGTACACTCCGCCGCCGTGAGGGTGCTGATCGTGGGTTCGGGGGGCCGCGAGCACGCGCTCGCGTGGAAGCTCGCGTCGAGCCCCGGGCTCGACGAGCTCCACGCGGCGCCCGGCAACCCCGGCATCGCCGCGCTCGGCACCTGCCATCCGGTGCACGCCGAGGACGACGAAGGCCTGCTCGCGCTCTGCCGGGAGGGCCGGATCGATCTCGTCGTCGTCGGCCCAGAGGCGCCGCTCGTCGGCGGCCTCGCCGACATGCTCCGCCACAACGGGGTCGCCGTCTTCGGCCCGAGCAGGGCCGCGGCGCGCATCGAGGGCTCGAAGAGCTTCGCGAAAGACGTGCTCGCCGCCGCCGGGGCGCCGACCCCACGACGCCTGTCCGACCCGGCGCCGCCGTGCGTGGTCAAGGCAGACGGGCTCGCCGCCGGCAAGGGCGTGTTCGTGTGCCACACCCAGGCGGAGGTCGACGACGCGCTTCGCCGCGCGGCCGCGCTCGGCGGCGACGTGCTCGTCGAAGAGCTGCTCGAAGGCGAGGAGGTCTCGCTCTTCGCGATCACGGACGGCACGCGTGCGCTCGCGCTCGCTCCGGCGCAGGACTTCAAGCGCCTCGGCGACGGGGAGGTCGGCCCGAACACCGGCGGGATGGGCTCGTACTCGCCCGTGCCGGGCATCGGAGAGGCAGAGGTCGAGGCGCTGCTCGAGTCGGTGCACCGCCCGGTGCTCGCCGAGCTGGCGCGGCGGGGGGCGCCGTTCGCCGGGCTGCTGTACGCCGGGCTGATGCTGACGGAGGACGGGCCACAGGTGCTCGAGTTCAACTGCCGCTTCGGCGACCCGGAGACACAGTCCGTCCTGCCCCGCATCGAGGGCGACCTGCTGCCGCTGCTGCACGGCGCCGCGACCGGTGAGCTGGTCGGCGACGCCGCCGTCGGCGACGACGCAGCGGTCACCGTCGTCCTCGCGGGCGGCGACTACCCCGAGCGCGCCGACAGCGGCACGCCGATCGACGGGATCGACGACGCGGAGGCGATCGGCGCGCTCGTCTTCCATGCCGGCACCGCGCGCCGGGAAGGCCGGCTGGTCACGAACGGCGGTCGCGTCCTCGCGGTGACGGCCACGGGCGAGGACGTCGGCGCCGCCCGTGCGACTGCGTACGAGGCGGTCGACAGGATCTCGTTCGCGGGCATGCGCTTCCGGACCGACATCGCCGTGGCGCCGGCGAAGCGGCATGTCCGCAGCTGAAGGTCCGCTGGTCGGGATCCTCGTCGGCTCCGAGTCCGACCGGGAGGCGATGCAGCCGGCGCTCGACGAGCTCGAGGCGCGCGGGATCGCGTGCGAGCTGGAGGTGCGTTCCGCTCACCGCAACCCCGACGCCGTCGCGGAGTACGCGCGAGGCGCGCGAGCGCGGGGCATCCGCGTCCTGATCGCAGGCGCCGGTCTCGCTGCCGCCCTGCCCGGCGCGGTCGCCGCGCACACCGACCTGCCCGTGATCGGGGTGCCGCTCCGCTCACGGCTGAGCGTTCTCGACGGTCTCGACGCACTCCTCTCGATCGCCCAGATGCCACCCGGCGTCCCGGTCGCCGCCGTCGGCGTCGACAACGCGAAGAACGCCGCCGCCCTCGCGGTGCGGATCCTCGGCGCCTGAGGGCCCGCCCGGACCAGGCGCCGGTTGGCGGGACCCATCCCTAACCCCCCACCCACCCGGGGGTACTCAGGGTGCCTGGCAAATGCGCGCGGGTGTGTGACGGGAGTGCGCCGAAGGTGTGTCGGTTCGTCCACAGCTGGGCCGCGGCCGCCAACCGACGCCTTCCTCCCGTGGCTCTAGACTGCGGCCGGTGATCGCGCGCTACTCCCGACCCGAGATGGCCGGGGTCTGGTCGGACGAGAGCAAGCTCGCGCGCTGGCT
>DASSMZ010000095.1:0-8909 GCA_035688325.1 Gaiellaceae bacterium | reverse complement strand
CTCTGCCTGGCGCGCGGCCTCCTGCGCCTTCAGGTGCGCGATCTCGCCCTGGATCGAGCTCAGCAGCTGCTTCCGCTGGCCGAGCTGCGACTCGACCGAGGCACGGGCCGCGTTGCGCTGCGCGACGACCTGCACCTGCTCGGCGTGCGCATGCTGCAGGAAACGCTGCCGTTGCTGCACCTCGCGGCGGAACTTCGCCACCTGGGCCAGGACGAGCGTGTCCTGGTCGGACACACGCGACTGGGCGTCCATCTGCCCGATCGCGTCGTCGAGGCTCGAGGCGCCGAGCAGGACGGCGAGACCCGCCTGGTTGTCGCCGGAGGTGTAGATGTCGACGAGCCGGGCGGAGAGCTGGCTCTGCGCACGCTTGAGGCTCTTCTTCGCGATCGACAGCGCGGAGGTGTTCTCGGAGAGGTCATGCCTGATGCGCGCGAGCTTGACGTTGGCGAGGTTGTAGGCCTCGACCGCGCGCTCGAGGCTCGCGTCCAGCTGCGTGATCTGCCCCATCACGCTCTGTGCCTCGGCTTGCTTCGACGCCACCGTCGGATCTGCCGTGGCGGTGGAGGATGCAGCAGCCAACGCGATGGCCGAGGCCAGAGCGATGACTAGTGCCGGCGCCTTACGTCTTGTCGAGCCTAAGGGGGGCTGGCCGCTCGACAGGCGCCCTCGTGAGAGGGCCCGGGTCGTCACAAGCACGGCACCCTAACAGGGCAATCGGACGACCGCAAACCGTTCCCATGACCAAAATGGACCAAACGCGGCTCGCGTGTCGGACCGCACAAGGTGGTGTGGTACGGTGCCGCGTCGTGCCGGGGGAGCTACGCATGCTGCGTCTTTGGCCCGCCGTGCTCGGCGGCCTGCTCGTGCTCCTCGGGGTGCTCCCGGCGGCCGTCTCGGCCGACTCCGCGTCCGGGCTCCGCGACCACGCGTCGCAGCTCCAGCAGCAGAACGCGACCCTGGCGAGCCGGTCACGCGGCGTCGTGCTCCAGCTGTACGCGCTCGACTCGCGGCTCGCAGTCGAGCAGGCGCGCCTCGTCGAGCTGCGGATCCGGAGCACGCAGGTGAAGGCCGACCTCGCCGCCGCGCGGATGCGCCTGCACGTCGCGCGGCAGAGCCTCCGTGCCGAGCAGCGCTCGCTCGCGTCTCGCCTGCAGCTGATGTACGAGCAGGGCGACACCGACCCGCTTGCGGTCGTGCTCGGCGCCTCCTCGGTCGCGGACGCGCTCGGCAACCTGGACTCGCTCGACCGGATCGCGACGCAGGACCGCGCGATCATCGGGCAGGCGCGCGCCGCGAAACGGACCGCCGACTCGCTCACCCGGACGCTCGCCGCGAAGCAACGCGACCTGCAGGCCCTCGCCGACCAGGCGTCGCAGTCGGTCGCCGACCTCCAGCAGGCGCACGTGCAGCGGACGTCGTACCTCGCGAGCCTGCAGTCGCAGCAGCGCCTGAACGCGGCCGCGATCAGCTCGTACCAGCAACAGGCGCTCGCGGTCGAGGCGAAGGCCCGGTCGATCGCCGCGGTGACGACGACCGGCGCGGCGTCGTCGACGGCACCGCCCGACGTCAGCCCCGGCGCCCACACGCTCACGGTCACGGCGACCGGCTACTCGATGCACGGCCACACCGCGACCGGCGCGCCCACCGGCTGGGGCGTCGTGGCCGTCGACCCGGGCGTGATTCCGCTCGGTACGCGTCTCTCGATCCCCGGCTACGGCACCGGCGTCGCCGCCGACACGGGCGGCGCGATCCAGGGAGCGACGATCGACCTCTGGTTCCCCACGCTCGCCCAGGCACGCGCGTGGGGCCGCCGCACCGTCACGATTTCGCTTGGCTGACTAGAATCTCCCCGCGTAAGGGGGTGGTGGCGCTGAGCGAATCCGTGCAGACCGAGGACGAGCGGACGACCGCGAACGTGCGCGTGCTGCTCGTCGACGACCACGACCTGTTCCGGACCGGGCTGCGCAACCTGCTCGAGGAGCGTGGCATCCAGATCGCCGGCGAGGCCGCCCAGGGCACGGACGCCGTCCGGCTCGTGCGCGAGCTCGCGCCGGAGGTGGTCGTGATGGACCTGCACATGCCCGGCATGACCGGGATCGAGGCGATCCGCCAGATCCACGGCTTCGCGCCGCTGACGCGCGTGTTGGTGCTCACGATCTCGGACCAGGACGACGACGTGCTCGACGCGATCCTCGCCGGCGCCTGCGGCTACCTGCTCAAGGACGCGTCGGTCGACGAGCTGATCCGCGGCATCGGCGCGGCGGCCGTGGGCGAGTCGCTCGTCTCCCCCGCGATCGCGGGCAAGGTGCTGCAGCAGGTGCGTGCGACGGCCGTGTCGCCGGAGGCCGCCGACACCATCCGCGCCGAGCTGTCCGAGCGCGAGCTCGACGTGCTGAAGCTGATCGCCGCAGGCAACGACAACGCGATGATCGCCGCGCAGCTCCACATCAGCCCGAAGACGGTCAAGAACCACATCTCGAACATCCTGATGAAGCTGCAGATCGAGAACCGGATCCAGGCCGCGGTCTACGCGGTCCGCAGCGGGCTCGTCTAGCTGCCGGAGCGGGCGGCGGTGGCGCGGGCGCGGAGCTCGGTCAGCGTGTTCCGCAGCCGCGCGAGCAGGCGGGCGTTGCTGCTCAGCCGGTCGGAGAGGAGCGCCAGCTCCTTCGCCTTCAGCTCGTGGTTGCCGTCGTGCAGCTCACCCGCGAGCTCCGACATGCGCCGCTCGAGCCGCCAGCGCTCGGCCTCGAGCGCGAGCGCGTGCGCGTACCCGTCGGTCAGCGTCCGCTCGAGGTACGCGAGGCTGGCCGGCTCTTCGCTTCGGGCCGGCTCGGCGAGCAGCTCGTCGATCTGCTCCAGTAGTGCGGGGATCGCGTTGGGTGCCACAGGACGCCTCCAACCGATTATCCGACGGTTCCGACGCAGCAAACAAGGGCCGCACGGCCTATCCCTGACGCATGGTGAGGCCCACCCTTGACGGAGGTAGGAGGACTCCGAAGAATGGTGCCGATGGCCTGCCGCCGTCTGCCGGTCGTCGCCGCTGCGCTCGCCCTGCTCGTCGCCGGCCCCGCGACCGCAGGCGATTCGCCGCTGGCCAAGCGCCTCGAGCGCGCGCTTGCCGTGCCGCACGTCTCGCAAGCGCGAACCGCCGCGCTTGCGATCGACCTCGAGACCGGCGAGACGCTGTTCGCCGAGCACGACGCGCTGCCGCTCGTGCCCGCCTCGAACGAGAAGCTGGCGATCGCCTACGCGGCGCTGGTCACGCTCGGCCAGGACTTCCGGATCGAGACGGACGTCCTCGGCCGCGGCGCCCAGGACGGCGCGACCTGGCGCGGGAACCTGCTGCTAGTGGGTCACGGCGACCCGACGCTCTCCACCGCCGGCCTGCTCGCGCTGGCCCGCCAGGTGCGGGCGCTCGGGATTCGCCACGTCACCGGCGGCGTCCTCGGCGACGAGTCGTTCTTCGACGCGAGACGCACCGGCGCGGGCTGGAAGTCGTGGTTCTACGTGAACGAATGCCCGCCGCTCTCGGCGCTCACGGTCGACCGCGGCCGCTACTACGGCCGCACCTCGGGCAAGCCGGCGCTGGCGGCGGCGCTGCAGTTCCGGAACGCGCTCCGGCAGGTTGGTGTCTCCGTCGGCGGCGCCGGGCTCGGGAAGAGCCGCGACAGCGACAGCGAGCTGGCGTCCGTCCAGTCGCCCCCACTCGCGCAGATCATCGCGTGGATGGGCCGGGTCAGCGACAACTTCACCGCCGAGATGCTGCTGAAGCAGATCGGCGCGGAAGGCTCGCAGGTCGGCACCAGCGCGGCCGGCGCGACGATCGTTCGGTCGACGCTCGCGGACGCAGGCGTCCCGCTCGCCGGCGTGCGGCTCGTCGACGGCTCGGGCCTGTCGTCGCTCGACCGGCTGACCGCACGGGCGCTCGCCGGTGTGCTGCGGGCGGCGTGGGGCGATCCGGACGTCCGGCCGTACCTGACCGCCGCCTTGCCGGTGGCCGGCATCAGCGGCACGCTGCACGACCGCATGCGCACACCACCTGCGCGCGGGAACGTGCAGGCGAAGACGGGCACGACCTCCCTCGCCTCGGCGCTCTCCGGCTACGTCAAGAAGCGCTACGTCTTCTCGGTGCTCGAGAACGGGAGCCCCGTTTCTCCGTACTGGGCCCGCAAGGCGCAGGATCGCTTCGCGACGCTTCTAGCCTCGCAGTAACCGCTCGAGCGCGGCCTCGTCGAGCACCGGCACGCCGAGCTGCTCGGCCTTGGCGAGCTTGGAGCCTGGGCTCTCGCCGGCGACCACGCCGGTCGTCTTCTTCGAGACCGAGTCCGCAACCTTGGCTCCCAGGGCTTCGAGCGCTTTGCGCGCCTCGTCGCGGCTGAAGCCCTCCAGCGTCCCGGTGATCACGTAGGTGGAGCCGGTCAGCGGGCCCTCGACCGGCCGCTCCTCCGGGCCGGCCTCGAACCGCAGCCCGAGCTCCTCGAGCTCGCCGACCAAGCGCATGTTCTCCACATCGGCGAACCACTCGGCGATCGCCTCCGCGCGCTCCGGCCCGATGCCCTCGACCTCCTGGATCTCCTCCTGCGTGGCCGCGGCGAGCTTCTCGACCGACCCGAAGTGGCGCGCGAGGCTTTGCGCCGTCACCCAGCCGACGTCCGGGATGTTCAGGCCGAGCAGCACGCGCGAGAACGGCGTGCGCTTGGACGCCTCGATCGCGTCGATCGCCTTCGTCGCGCTGATTTCGGCGAAGCCGTCGAGCTCGAGCAGCTGCTCCCTCGACAGCCGGTAGAGGTCCGGCAGCGAGCGCACGAGCGCCAGCTCCCAGAGGCGGCGCATCAGCTGCTCGCCGACGCCGTCGATGTCGGCCGGTCCCTGGACCCAGTTGATCAGCGTCTCGAGCCCGCGCGAGGGGCAGGCGCGGTTCGGGCAGCGGTGCATCGCCTCGCCCTCGGGCTTGACGACGTTTGCCCCGCAAAGCGGGCACTTCTTCGGCATCTTGAACGGCTTCGTGCCGGGCTGGTGCTCGCCGGCCGGACCGACGATCTGCGGGATCACGTCACCCGCGCGCTGGACGATCACGCGGTCGCCCTCGCGGATGTCCTTGCGGTTGATGTCCTCCTCGTTGTGCAGCGTCGCGCGCGAGACCGTCACGCCGCCGACCTGCACCGGCTCGAGCATCGCCCACGGGTTGAGCGCGCCGGTCCGCCCCACGCGGATCGCGATCTTGTTCAGCCTCGTCTCGGCCGTCATCGGCGCCCATTTGAACGCGCGCGCCCAGCGCGGCCGCGAATGCAGCGCGCCGAGCACCGCCTGCTGGTCGAGCGAGTCGACCTTGATCACGATCCCGTCGATCTCGTAGTCGAGCTCCGCCCGTCTCCGCTCCCAGTCCCGGCAGCGCTTCGCGACATCCTCGATGGTCTCGAGCCGCTCCGCGAAGGGGTTCGTGCGGAAGCCGTGCTCGCGCAGCCACTCGAGCTCCTCCCAGTGCGAGCCGAGCTGGACGCCCTCGAGCGCGCCCATGCCGTACACCCAGACGGCGAGCGGCCGCGACGCCGTGATCGAGGAGTCCTTCTGGCGCAGGGAGCCAGCCGCCGCGTTGCGCGGGTTGGGCGCGAGCTTCTGGCCGAGCTCGGCGACGCGGGCGTTCAGCGCGCGGAAGCCGGAGAGCGGCATGTAGACCTCGCCGCGCACCTCGGCCACGGACGGCAGGCCGTCGCCGCGCATCTTCAGCGGCACCGAACCGATCGTCCGCAGGTTCACGGTGACGTCCTCGCCCTCAACGCCGTCGCCGCGCGTCGCGCCGCGCACGAGCACGCCGTCCTCGTAGGTGAGGTTGATCGCGAGCCCGTCGATCTTCGGCTCGATCACGTAGGCGACGGGCTCGGCGGAGTCGAGCCGCCTGCGGACGTCCTCGGCCCACTTGAGCAGGCTCTCGTCGTCCGTGACCTTCTCGAGCGAACCCATCGGCGTGAGGTGCTGCACCTTCTGGAAGCGCTCGCTCGGCGGCGCGCCCACGCGCTGCGTCGGCGAGTCCGGCGTGATCAGGTCCGGGTGCTCGTCTTCGAGCGAGCGCAGCTCGTCGTAGAGCCGGTCGTAGTCGGCGTCGGAGATCTCGGGGTCGTCGAGGACGTGGTAGCGGTAGAGGTGGTGCTCGAGCTGCTCGCGGAGCTCGTCCAACCGCTGCTGCACGTCCTTCTGCGTCCGCGTCGCCACGCGCCCGATCGTAGCTAGTAGCGGACGCCGACCAGGTACAGCCCCCACGGCGGCGCAGTCGTCCCGGCCTCGCTGCGCTCACGGCTCTCGAGCAGCGCCGAGAGCTCCTGCGGCGAGCGCTCGATCATCGTTCCGACGAGCGTCCGCACCATGTGGCGTAGGAACGAGTCGGCCGTGATCTCGAGCTCGAGCGCGTCCTCGCGCCGGTGCCAGACCGCCGACTCGACCACGCGGACGAAGACCTGGTGCTGGGTCTCGGTCGGCGTGAACGCGCGGAAGTCGTGCTCCCCGAGCAGCAGGTCGGCCGACTCCGCCAGCTGCTCCTCCTCGAGCGCGTGCGGGTACCACCACGAACGGCGCACCTCGAACGGCGAGCGCCGGCGGCGGCGATAGACCCGATAGCGGTAGCTCCGCGCTCGCGCCGAGTGCCGCGCGTGGAAGTCCGGCGCCGCCTCCTCGGCCGCGGTCAGCGCGACGTCTTCCGGCAGCTCGGCGTTCAGCGCCGCGGCCGCACGCTCCGGCGGCGCGCCACCGTCGACCTCGACCGACGCGACCTGCCCGAGCGCATGGACACCCGTGTCGGTACGCCCGGCCACGGCGAGCTCGGCCCAGCGCGAGTAGACGGTGGAGAGCGCTTCCTGCAGCGTCCCCTCGACCGTCCGCAGGCCGGGCTGCGCCGCCCAGCCGTGGAAGCCGGTGCCGTCGTACTCCAGCGTCAGCCTCAGCCGCACGTCAGGGGCTCCTGACTGTGTTTGTAAGGTGATCCTTATGCTCTAATGACTTGCGAATTATTTGGTACACTCTAGTCATGACGGGCGAGCAGACGTTCCTCCTCCAGCGGGTGCAGCCGGCGCTGACCGGACTGATCGACGGCTCCCTCTCGACGATCGCACCGATCTTCTCGGTCGCGCTGTATACCCACCAGCCGCATGCGGCGTTCATCGCGGGCACGGCGACGGCGATCGCGGCCGGCATCAGCATGGCGTACTCGGAGGGGCTCTCGGACACCGGAGAGCTGACGGGTCGCGGAAATCCGGTGATGCGCGGCACGATCACCGGCATCGGCACATTCATGGGCGGGATCCTGCACACCCTGCCGTTCCTGATCCCGCACTACCGCGCGGCGCTGATCCTCGCCGGGGTCGTCGTGGTCTTCGAGCTCGTCGCGCTCGCGTGGCTGCGCTGGCGCTTCTTCCGGACGAGCTTCGTCAGCTCGCTCGGCTACGTCACGCTGGCGGGCATCGTCATCGGCGCCGTCAGCGCGACGCTCGGCGTCCTCGGGTAAGGCTACGAAGCCGCTTCGGCTTCGACCGGCTCTTCCTCGCGAGCGCGGCGCGACGGGCGCTCGGCCGGCGGCTCCGGCAGGAAGTCGACGAGCTCGAGGTAGACCATCTCGGCCGCGTCGCCCGGACGCGGGCCGATGCGGATGATCCGCGAGTAGCCGCCCGGGCGGTCGGCGAAGCGCGGGCCGACGTCGCTGAAGAGTTTGTGCACGACGTCCTGGGAGCGCAGGTAGGCGAGCGCCTGCCTGCGCGCGTGGACGCCGCCGCGCTTCCCGAGCGTGATCATCTGCTCGGCGATCGGCTTGACCTCCTTGGCCTTCGCCGCGGTCGTCTTGATGCGGCCGTGCTCGATCAGCGCGCCCGCGAGGTTCGCGTACAGCGCCTTGCGGTGCGAGGCGTCGCGGCCCAGCTTCCTGCCCGACCGCCGGTGCCTCACGCTGCCGGGCCCTCCTCGCCGCGCAGGGTCAGACCGTGCGTCGCGAGCGTCTCCTTGACCTCTTCGATCGACTTCTTGCCGAAGTTCGGAATCGCGGCGAGCTCGTTCTCGGTCTTCGTGACGAGGTCGCCGATCGTCTCGATGCCGACGCGCTTGAGGCAGTTGTACGAGCGGACGCCCAGCTCGAGCTCCTCGATCGGGAAGTTCTCCATCCCGTGCGCGAGGGCCGGCTCTGCCTGCGCCTCGGCGGCTGCCTGCTCGCCGAACCCCTCGATCCGGTCGATGTCGGTGAAGATCGCGAGCTGGCGGATCAGGATCTCGGCCGCCTGGCCGATCGACTCGCGCGGGTCGATCGAGCCGTCGGTGGTGACGTCGATCCGCAGCTTGTCGTAGTCGGTCCGCTGCCCGACGCGGGCGGCCTCGACGTCGTACGACACGCGCCGTACCGGCGAGAAGATCGAGTCGATCGGGATCACGCCGATCGTGTGCTCGGGCCCGCGGTTCAGCTCGGCCGGGACGTAGCCGCGGCCGCGGCCGATCGTCAGCGTGACCTCGAGCTTGCCCTTGTCGGAGAGGTTCGCGATCTCGAGATCCGGGTTGAGGATCTCGAGCTCGGCCGGCGCCTCGATGTCGGACGCCGTCACCACGCCCGCGCCCTTTTTCGAGAGGCGCACCTCGATCTCCGGCGACTCGCCGTGCAGGCGGCAGATCAGGTTCTTGAAGTTGAGCAGGACGTCGGTCACGTCCTCGCGGACGCCCGGCAGCGTCGTGAACTCGTGCGCGACGCCCTCGATCTTGACCGAGGTCACGGCGGCGCCCTCCAGCGAGGAGAGCAGCACGCGGCGCAGCGAGTTGCCGAACGTGTAACCGAAGCCGCGGTCGAGCGGCTCGATCACGAAGACGCCGCGGTTGTCCTCCACCTCTTCGTGGACGATCCGCGGGATCTGGAACTCCATCAGGCTGGTTCGAACTGCCATTCC
>DASSMZ010000094.1:0-11751 GCA_035688325.1 Gaiellaceae bacterium | reverse complement strand
CCGTGGCGGTGTTGAAGAACACGCCCTCGTCGTCGACGTCGACCCAGACGACGGTGGTGTGCGGCGAGCCGTCCTCCCGCAGCGTCGTCACGGCCGCGTAGTAGGGGTGCTCGAGGAACTCGCGCTGGCTCGGGGTGAGAGCTTCGGTTCCGGTTGTCATGGGGTCTCCTTTCGTCGCGTAGGCTAGTGGCTCGGTGGGAGTCGCCGTCCTCGTCCGCTCGCCCTCGCGCGGCTAGCCCGCGCGTGGAGGGCTGGGAGTCCTGGCAGCGGCGGATGCCCGACGGCGCGATCGACTCCGAGCAGCGCGTGGCGCTCCAGCGGCCGGTCGTCGAGCGCTCGCTCGCGGGTGCGGAGCAGCTCGGCCGCGCGTACTGGCGCGCGGTGCGGCGCGCCACCGCCTCGCTCGTGCGAGCGCGACAGCAGGACGGCGCCGTCGAGCTGCGCCTGCTGGGGCGGGCGCCGGTGCTGCTGCGCTTCGGCCCGCCATCGCTCGAGGCGAGCAACGCTCACGTCACCTGTAGCTACCCGATCGTCGGCGGGTTCCTGACGGGGCGCGCGGGCGGCGAGCTCGCGTTCGAGCAGACCGCTGCCTCGCTGCGCTCGACGATTCGTGGCTTCTCCCCGCGCATCGCGTTCTACGGCCGCCTCCAGGGCCGGGCGCACGTCGCGATCAGCCGCCGTTACTTCCAGGAGCTCGTGGCCGAGGCGCGCGAGTGAAGGTCGTCGTCTTCGGCGCGACGGGCACGATCGGCCGGCCGCTCGTAGAGCGCCTCGCCCGCCAGCACGACGTGACGGCCGTCTCACGCCGCGAGCACCCGTCCGAGGCGCGCGTGACGTGGGCGCAGGCGGACGCGACCCGGCTCGACTCGGCGACGCGCGTGCTGGACGGCGCGGAGGTCGCGTACTACCTGGTGCATTCGCTCGGCGCGGGAGACTTCGAGGCGCAGGACCTGCTGGCCGCGGAGACGACGGCGCAGGCGGCCGAGCGCACCGGTGTGGGGCGGCTCGTCTACCTCGGCGGCCTCGGCGACGACTCGCCGGAGCTCTCGCCCCACCTGCGCAGCCGTCGCGAGACCGGCCTCCGCCTCGCCTCCGGCGCCGTGCCGGTGACGACCCTGCGCGCTGCGATGGTCGTCGGGCGCGGCAGCGCAGCGTTCGAGACCGTCGTCGCCCTGGTCGACCGGCTGCCCGCGATGGTGACGCCGCGCTGGGTCACGACCAGAACGCAGCCGATCGCGCTCGTGGACGTGGTCGAGTACCTCGCGCGGGTCGCCGAGGTGGACGCCGCCGTCGGCCGCGACCTCGACGTCGGCGGTCCGGAGGTGATGACCTACCGCGAGATGATGGAGCGCATCGCGCGGCTGCGCGGCCGGCGCCCGTTCATCGTCGAGGTGCCGCTGCTGACGCCGTACCTCTCGTCGCTGTGGCTCCACCTGGTCACCCCCGTCAACGCCGAGGTCGCGCGGCCGTTGATCGAGGGCCTGCGCAACGAGACCGTCGTGCGTGACGAGGCGATCCGCGAGCTCGTGCCCCTCGAGCTGACGCCGTTCGACGTCGCCGCCCGCGAGGCACTAGTCGAGCGCTAGCCCGCGCGTCTCGCGGCCGAACAGCGCCGCGACGAGCCCGCCGGCGGCCATCACGATCGCGACCACCGTCAGCGACCACGTCGACGAGCCGGTCGCGTCGTAGAGGTTCCCGAAGATGTACGGTCCCGCGATCGCGGCCGTCTTGCCGACTCCCTCCATCAGCCCGAAGGCGCTCGAGCGCAGCCGCGTCGGGAACGTCTCGGAGGTGAACGGGTAGACCGCGCCCCAGGCGCCGAGGTTGAAGAAGCCGACGAAGAACAGTGCAGTCACGTAGACGGCCTGCGAGTCGGCGACGGCGAACGCGTACGCGGAGACGCCGCCGAGCACGAGGAACGTCGCGAGCGTCGGCTTACGCCCGATTCGCTCGACCAGCCAGATCGCCGCGCCATAGCCGGGGAACTGCGACAGCGCGCTCAGCGCCAGCAGGAGGTAGACGTTGATCGAGAAGCTCTTCTCGGCCTGCAGCACGAACGGCAGCCAGAGGAAGAGCCCGTAGTACGAGATGTTGAGCGCGATCCAGACGAGCCCCGTCGTCACCGTCCGCGAACGCAGGCGCTCGGCGAACAGCTCGCGCACCGACGAGCGCGGCTCCTCCGCCGGCGCCGTCAGCTCGCCCGGTTCGACCGGCCGGCCGGTGATCTCGCTGAGCACCTCGGCCGCCTCCTCCGAGCGCCCGTGCCGCGCGAGGAAGTACGGGCTCTCGGGCAGCGTGCGCCGGACCGCGAAGGCGAAGAACGCCGGGAAAGACGCGGCCAGGAAGAGCCACCGCCAGCTGTTGTCGCCGCCGATCGAGTGGCCGATGAAGATCCACGAGAGGAAGGTCGCGAGCAGCAGCCCGACCGGCCACCAGAAGTCGAGGAAGACGAGCAGCCGGCCGCGCCGTTGCGGCGGCAGGTACTCGGTCAGCATCGACGGGTCGACGACGAGCATCCCGCCGAGGCCGAGCCCGGCGAGGAAGCGGAACGCCATCACCGACCACGGCCCCCACGCGAGCGCCGTGATCGCCGTGAAGAGCGCGTACCAGAGGATCGAGTACTGGAAGATCGCGCGCCGGCCGATCCGGTCGGCGAGCCGCCCGAGCGCGAGCGAGCCGCACAGCGAGCCGGCGAGGGCGGCGCTGTTGACGAGCCCCTGCATGCGCCCGTCGAGACCCCACTTGGCGGTGAAGATGGGCGCGACGAAGCCGACGAGCAGGATCTCCATCGCCACGAACGTCCACGCCGCGCCCGTGACGAGGATCGCCTTCTTGTGGAAGCGCGAGAGCCCGCCCTCGCGCAGGACCTGCTCGACGTCGCGGACGGGTGGAGCGGCGACCGCCGTCGTCATCGAACAGCCCCCGCCGCGTCGATCAGGGCGCGCATCCCTGGTCCTCCTTCGCTAGTTTTAGCCTGTGAGTCGAAAACCTGGCGCTGAGTCTACCACCGTGCGGCCGGCGCACGTCACGCTGGCGGTCGTCCTGCAGGTCCGCGAGGGACGGCTGCAGTCACTGCTCTGGCAGCGGGCACGCGAGCCGTTCCTCGGCGCGTGGTCGCTCCCGGGCGGGCAGCTCGAGCAGGGCGAGACCCTCGAGCAGTCGATCCGGCGCCACCTGGCCGACAAGGTCGACGTCCGCGAGCTCGCCCACCTCGAGCAGCTCGCCACGCTCAGCGACCCGGGCCGCAACCCGCTCGAGTGGGAGCTCGCGACCGCATACCTCGGGCTCGTGCCGCGAGACGTCGATCCCGCGGTGCCGGAGGACACGGCCTGGCAGCCGGTCTCGCAGCTGCCCGAGCTCGCCTTCGACCATCGCGAGATCGTGCTCGCCGGCCGCGACCGGCTGCGGGCGAAGCTCTCGTACACGAACATCGCCTACGCCCTGGCGCCGCCGGTCTTCAGCATCTCGGAGCTGCGTGAGCTCTACGTCGCCGCGCTCGGCCACGCGGTCTCGGCGACGAACCTCCAGCGCGTTCTCCTGCGGCGCGGGGTGATCGAGCTGACCGGCGAGCGCCGTGGCCCGGGGCGCGCGGGCGGCCGCCCGGCCGGGCTCTACCGCTTCCGCTCGCAGCGACTCGAGATCACCGATCAGTTCGCGGTGCTCAGACCCCCCGGCTGAGGGATGCGTCCGGGCCGCAGGGCCTCCTACCGTGGACGCAAGCGGAAGAGGAGGAAGGGGTCGTGCGGAGCTCTCTCGTTGGTGGCGTCGTCGTGCTCTCGGCGCTCGCGCTCGCGTTCGTCGCGGTCGCGCTGACGCTCAGGGCATAGCGGCGTCGAACGCCGCGCGCGTCCGCTCGTCGAAGAGGACGAAGCGGACGAGCTCGACCGTCTGCTGCGCGGCGAGCGCCTCGGTCGTGGCGGCGAGGGCGACCTCGGCCGCGAGCTCGACCGGGTAGCCGTAGACCCCGGTCGAGATCGCCGGGAAGGCGACGCTGCGGCAGCCCAGCTCGGCCGCCAGCGAGATCGCGCTGCGATGACAGGACGCGAGCGTGTCGGGCTCGCGCTCGCCGCCGCCGCGCCAGACGGGGCCGACCGTGTGGATGACGTGGCGCGCCGGGAGGCGGTAGCCGGAGGTGGCCTTCGCCTGCCCGGGCTCGCAGCCGTCGAGCAGCCGGCACTCCGCGAGCAGCTCCGGCCCGGCCGCGCGGTGGATCGCGCCGTCCACGCCGCCGCCGCCGAGCAGCGACGAGTTGGCGGCGTTGACGATCGCGTCGACGCGCTGCCGCGTGATGTCGCCGAGCGTGGTCTCGATCACCACGTGACCGTCACGCGGACGGTCTGGACGGCGTTGTTCGCGTAGCCGCCGAGGTTCCACGACAGCTCGAGCGGCTGCTCGTTGCCGGCCTCGTCGCGCGCGCGCGACGCCAGCACGTGCTCGCCGGGCTCGGCCCGCCAAGGGTGCGTCCAGCCGCGCCACGCCCAGCGCTCGCCCTCCGGCTCGAGCTCGGCCGCCGCCCAGGTCGAGCCGCCGTCGACGCTCACCTCGACGGACGCGACCGGGGCGAGCCCGGACCACGCGCGGCCCTCGAGCACGACCTCGCCCGCGGGGACGGTGCGATCGCGCGTCATGAACTCCGGGATCCCGGGCGGCACCATCAGCGACCGCGGCTGCATGCGGTCGAGCGGCTCGCCCTCGTCCTCCTCGGCCTGGCGCAGCCGGTAGCTCTGCCGGTTCTGGTAGCCGGCGAAAGGCGTGTCGACGAGCTCGATCCGCTCGAGCCACTTCACGTTCGTCATCCCGTACCAGCCGGGGACGACGAGCCGGAGCGGGAAACCGTGCTGCGGCGGCAGCGGCCCGCCGTTCATCTCGTAGGCGAGCAGCACCTCGGCGCGCAGCGCGTCGTCCAGCGGCAGCGACCGCTGGAACGCCTGCTCCTCCCCGCCCTCGACGCCGCGGTCGAGCCCCGTGAAGAGCACCTCGACGGCGCCGCCGGCGATGCCGGCCTCCTCGAGCAGGGGCCGCAGCGGCGTGCCGCGCCAGCGCGCGGTGCCGATCGCCTCGTTCAGCCACGGCTGGCTGACCGGGCGCGGGTCGAAGCGCGCACGGCCGTTGCCGGCGCACTCCATCGTGACCGTGTGCTCCACCGGTGGACGGGCCCGCAGGTCGTCGAGCGACAGCTCCAGCTCGTGCTCGCCGGCGACCGTCAGCCGCCACGACGCGGGCTCGACGACCGGCACGTCGTAGTGGATCAGCAGGTAGTGCAGCCCGACCGGCGTGACCGGCCAGCGCAGCGCCTCGAGCGGCATGCCGTGGTTCCTCGCCGCGAGCTGCAGCTCCTCGAGGCTGATCCCCTCCACGGGGTCAGCCTACTGCGACCGGCTCCGCCGCAAGGGCGAGCTCGTCGTCGGCCTGCTCGATCACGACCGGGTCGTGCGTCGCGCAGACGACGGCCGTGCCGGTGTCGCGGGCGAGCGCGACCAGCAGCGCCGCGAGGCGCAGCGCGTTCGCCTGGTCGAGGCGCGCGGTCGGCTCGTCGACGAGCAGGAGCCGCGGCCGCGCGGCCACCGCCCGGGCCACGGCGACCCGCACCTGCTCTCCGGCGGAGAGCCGCGACACGCGCTGGCCGGCGCGCTCGCCGAGGCCGACGGCCGTGAGCGCGTCCTGGGCATCGCCGTCGAGCCCGCGGATCGACTGCCCGAGCTCGACGTTCTCGCGCGCGCTCAGGAACGGGACGAGCCCGCTCTGCTGCGGCACGAGCGCGATCGCCCGGCGGCGCAGCTCGGCGCGCGCGGGGCGGTCGAGCGCGTTGACGGCCGTCCCGTCGACGAGCACCTCGCCCGCGTCCGGCAGGTCGAGCCCGGCGAGCAGGTGCAACAGCGTCGTCTTGCCGGAGCCGGACGGGCCGGTCACGGCGGTGAGGCGGCCGGCCGGGAAGAAGGCGTCGAGACCGGCGAAGACGCGCGCCGCGGTCGCGCCGTGGCCGTGTGTCTTCACCACGCCGCGCAGGACGCCGACGGGCGCGCCGGGCCCGGCCGCCGCGAGCCGCAGCTCCGGCTCCTCCGGCACGGCCCCGTCGCTTCCGGCCGCGCTGACGACGATGCGGCCGCCCTCGAGCGACGCCGAGGCCCGCGTCCCGATCCCGGCGCGCTCGAGGAACTCCTGCGGCAGCCGCAGCCAGCCGCCGCGCCCGACGACGATCGCGTCCTCGCCGCCGACGGTCTCCTCGCTGACGCGGCCGTCGCGGATGTGGACGAAGCGGTCGGCGACCGACGTCGAGGCGGGGTCGTGGCTGACGACGACGACCGTGCAGCCCTCGGCGGACGCGAGCCCGGCGATCGCGTCGTAGACGAGGCGCGCGCCCACCTCGTCGAGCTCGCCGGTCGGCTCGTCTGCAAGCAGGAGCCGCGGCCGGTGCGCGAGCGCGGCGCAGAGCGCGACCCGCTGCTGCTCGCCGCCGGAGAGCTCGGCCGGCCGGGAGCGGAGCTTCGAGCCGAGCCCGACGCGCGCCAGCAGCTCCTCCGCGCGCGGCCGCCACTCGCCGCCGTCGGCGCGCAGGCGCAGGCCGACCAGCTCGACCGCCGTCAGCTCGGGCGCGAGCGCTCGGTCGTAGTGCTGGTCGAGATAGCCGACGACCTCCGTGCGGTAGCGGGCGCGCTCGCCGCGGCCGAGCGCGCGCAGGTTCCGGCCGAAGACGCGGATCGTCCCGGCCGACGGAACGTCGAGGCCCGCGAGGATGCGCAGGAACGACGTCTTGCCGGCGCCGCTCGGGCCGAGCACGGTCAGCAGCTCGCCCTCGCCGACGTCCAGCGTCAGGCCCTGCAACGCGGCCGCGTCGCCCTCGGGCGTCGAGTGGACGCGGAAGAGGTCGTGCGCCTCGACGGCGAGCGGGCTCACGCGGCCTCCCCGTAGCGGGCCGGGACGCGGTGGCCGAAGGCCCGGTGCGTCGCAAGCGCGACGAGGGCGGCTGCGACGACGGCGGCCGCGGCCGCGGCGGCGAGGATCAGCGGCCAGTCGGGCGCGAGCTCGAGCGGCGGCTCGGGCGCGGTCGCGTTCGCGGTCAGCTCCACGAACCGGACGACGAGCAGCGAGAGCACGAGGCCGGTGACGGCGCCGCCGAGCGCGCCGGCTAGGCCGGCGAGCGACGCCCGCAGCCGCAGCTGGCGCCGCAGGCTGGCCGGCGCGACGCCCTGGGCCTCGAGGTCGAAGAGCTCCGCCGCCTCGTCCCGGCGCTCCGACACGGCGCCGAGCACGAGCGCGAGCAGCGCCAGCACGACGGCCGTGATCGCGGCGGCCTCCAGCATCGCGAGCGCGCCGCGGGCGATCGGCTGCTTCTGCAGCGACGCCTCGCGCTGCGCCTGCGACGACACGAGCAGCGCCGTGAACGGCGGCTTCCTCAGCCTCGCCTCGACCGCCGCGCGGCGCGAGCCCGGCGTGTCGAGCCACAGCTCCGTCGGGAAGCCGAAGCCGGGGCTCGAGACGTTCAGCGCAGCGGCGAGCGCCGGCTGGTCGACGACGAGGAAGTCCGAGCTCTGGCCCTCGTCGACGCCGGGGAAGCGACGCGCGACCGCCGCGACGCGGAAGACCAGCGGCTCGCCCGCCACGACGACGCCGATCACGCGGTCCGGCCCGGCGAGCTGGGCCATCAGCGGCGAGACCACCGCCGGGAGCTGGAGACCGTCCGTCGGCTGGCGCGGCCGGACGTACGTGTCGACCTCGTTCGTGAGCGTCAGCCCGAACCGCAGCCCGCCGCGGCGGGTGAGCCCGGCGACGCCGGTGGTGCCGATCCAGTCGCCGTAGTCGGTCAGCGTGCGCCCGTCCGCGCGCGGCGGCCCGAGCACGACCGTGCCGACGGCCGGGCCGCCCGAGTTCGCGCCGCGCTCGATCAGCTTCGGCGGCGGGTCGAAGCGAAACGCGACCAGCTTGCCGCCACGCGCCTCGCGCGGGATGCGCGCGACGAGCACGCGCGGCCGCGGGCCCTCGTTGCGCGCGAGCCGGATCGGGGCGAACGAGCCGTCGCGAGCCGCGACGTAGGCGACGAGGCCGACGAGGGTTCCGCGGACGGTCATCGAGACCGAGAGCCGCTTCGCGCCGGCCGGCAGCGTCGGCCCGCGCAGCGCGACGCTCCGCCGCGGGTCGATCCTGCGCGCGAGCTCCGCCGGCCCTTCCGAGGCGAAGTCGGAGCGCCAGCCGTCGATGTGCGGCAGCGACGAGCGCGACAGGCCGAGGACGGTGATGCCGGTCACCTGCGCGCCGGCGATGTTCCCGGCGAGGCGGGTCACCCGGCTCACGTTCACGCCGGCGAGCGAGCGCTCGACCTCGGGCGTGACGATCGCGCGCACCGGCACCAGCTGCGAGAGGTCCTCGCTCAGCACCTCGTCGGCGGGGATGGCGAACGCGGCCTGCTCGCGCTGGCCCGTCTCGAGGGTCGAGCGGTAGGTCGAGGCGAAGAGCGCGAAGCCGACCGAGACGACGACGAACGCGACGGCGACCGAGGCGTAGCCTGGCCGGCGGGCGAGGCCGAGCGCAGCCAGCCGGAGCGCGAGGGCGTCCTTCGGCACGAGGCGCTCGATCCCGCGCAGCGCGAGCGGGAGCAGCCGGGCGACGGCGACGGCCGCGACGAGGCCGATGAGCGCCGGCAGCAGCAGGAGCACGAGCCCCGTGTCGTTCGAGGCGAGCAGCTCCGAGGCGTTCGCCGAGCCGCGCGCCAGCGCGATCACGACCGCGAGCGCCGCTCCGAGGGCCGCCACGTCGAGCGGCGAGATCGCGCGGCCGCCGACCTGAACCGGCGTGACCGTCAAGGCGAGCGCGACGACGAGCCCGGCCGCGAGTCCCACCAGCAGCGCGATCGTCAGGCCCCCGCCGGTGAGCACCGAGTGGCGCAGCAGCGCGCCCACCGGCTCGCCGCTGCGGTCGGCGACGGCCGCCGCGGCCGCCGAGCCGGCGGCCCAGCCGAGCACCGTCCCGGCGAGCGCGGCCGCGAGCGACTCGACGAGGATCACCACGCCGCCCTGCCAGCGGGGAACGCCGAGGCCGCGGAGGCGCGCCTGCATCGCCTCCACGTCCCTCCGCTGCCGCGCGCCCACGAGCACCGCGAACGCGAGCAGCAACGCCACGGCTGCGCCGCCGAGGAGCAGCAGGCGGCGCCCCGCGACGTGCGCGGCGCCCGCGGCCGCGCGCAGCTCGTCCGTCGGCGCGGTCAGCTCGAACCCGAAGGTCCCGGTCTGGAAGGCGCTCCGCGCCTGGTCGATCCGCGTCGCCAGCGCGTTCGCCGACCACGAGCGGATCGTCCCGCGCCGCAGCGGCACGACCCAGCCGTAGCTGCGGTACGAGTCGTGCAGGCGCGGCGAGCGGTCGAGCGCGGCGACGCCGTTCGCCAGCACGAGCGGCGGCGGCGCGGGCCTGTGGTAGCGCGCGATGTGCTGGACGAACGTCGACTGGTTCAGGCCCTCGGCCGGAACGGCGTCGCCGAACAGCGCCGCCGTCCTCAGGTCGCCCGTGCCGACGGGGACGAGCCGCAGGCCGGGCACGTTCGGGAGCCGTCCGCCGCTGCGGACGACGAGCACCTCGCAGCGGTCGGGCCGGCAGACGTGCGGGAGCCGGCCGGAGCGGAGCCGCACCCAGCTGCCGAGGTCGTCGACGGCGCCGAGGCCGACGAGCGTCCCCGACCCGCCGAGCTGGCTCTCGCTGTAGAGCGCCGTTCCGGTCGCATGCGCGGCAAGGGCGCGGCGAAGCTCGCGGCGCACGGTCCGGTCGAGGGTCGCGTACGGCGCGGCCTGGCCGCCGACGCTGAACCAGTTCACGCGAACCGCCCGCACCTTGGCCGGGATCTGCGCGACCTGCCGTCCCACCTCGCGGTCCTCGGCCGCGATCGTCCCGGTGAGGACGGCCGCGAGCATGGCCGTCGCCGCCGCCAGCCCGAGCACGACGAGCAGCAGCGGCCCGCGGCGGCGGCGCACGCGCGAGCCGGCGAGCCAGAACGGGAAGGCGACCCGGCGTAGAGCCCTCATCTGCACACGGTGCCAGTTCGCTCCGGCGCGGCACCAGTCCGACTTCCTTGGCGTATCGTTAAGCAACGCTGATGCTCGACGTCCGCCGGCTCCGCACGCTTCGCGAGGTGGCCCTGCAGGGGACGATCCGCGCGGCGGCGGAGTCGCTCTCGTTCACGCCGTCGGCGGTGTCGCAGCAGCTGACGGCGCTCGAGCGGGAGGTCGGCTACGACCTGCTCGAGCGGCGCGGGCGGAGCGTGCACCTGACCGCCGCGGGACGTGTGCTCGCAGAGCGCTCGGAGCCGATCCTGGCCGGGCTCGCGGACGTGGAGGCCGAGGCGAAAGCCGTCGCCGGCGCGGGCGAGCCGCC
Organism: Gaiellaceae bacterium; assembly: GCA_035688325.1. Taxonomy (GTDB): domain Bacteria; phylum Actinomycetota; class Thermoleophilia; order Gaiellales; family Gaiellaceae; genus AC-32. The sequence goes on along the minus strand of DASSMZ010000094.1, from coordinate 1,395 downwards.
GGTCCGGATCGCGTCGTTCGCGAGCGCCGCCGCAACGATCGTCGCCGAGGCGGCCGCGGCCGGGCGGCTCGACGCGCACATCCTCGAGTGTGACCCGCGCATCGGGCTCGCGCGGCTCAGGGCCGGCGAGGTCGACGTGGCCGTCCTGTGGGAGTACGACTTCGTCCCGCTCCGCGTGTCCGAGACCGTCGAGCTCGTGCCGCTCTTCGACGACCCGATCGAGGTGGTCATGCCGCGCTCCCACCCTGCCGCCGCGGGCCCGGACGTGGAGCTGGCCGACCTGGCCGACGAGCCGTGGATCAACTCGACGACCGCGTCGTCATGCCACCCGTTCCTGCTGCGCGCCTGCGTCGCGGCCGGGTTCGAGCCGCGCGTCGCGGCCGAGACGATCGACCACCGCGCGCTCCACCACCTCGTGGCCTCCGGCGTCGGGCTCGCGGTCGTCCCGGTGCTCTCGCAGCTCGACCTGCCCCCGTCGCTCGTGGCGAAGCCGATCCGGACGTCGCCGCCGAAGCGACGCATCCATGCCGCTTTCCGCCGCGCCGCGGCCGGGAACGCGCGCGTTCAGCTCGCCCTCGAACGGCTGCAAGAAGCTGCAGCCGGCCGCCGACCCGTCCTGACCCTGGTGCCGCCGGCCGCGGAGATGGTCCGGTCGGCCCATTGACGCCGCCCGGCGGCAGGCAGAAGCTTCCGCCGTGAGCCAGACACAGATCCTCCTCTGGTGCATCGCCCTGATCGTGCTCGAGCTGAACCACCTCAAGTGGATCTGGTGGACCTACTGGGAGTGCGCGAAGTGCGGCCGCAAGCACAAGGACTGCGGCTGCGGCTCCAAGTGGGTCATGTTCCTCTAGTCGCGGCCTGCTTCTGCAGCAGCAAGGCGAGCGTCGGACAGGCGGCGACGGCGCGCTCGGCGTGCCCGCGGAGCTCCGGCGTCAGCGGGCGCGGGTCGACGATCGGATAGCCCCACTCGTCCAGGCGGATGCGCTCGGGCAGCAGCTCGGCACAGAGCCCGCTGCCGTCGCACGCGATCGGGTTGACGCGGACGACGGCGCTCACCAGCTCCGCCCCGTCGGGATGAACTCGCCGCGCCGGCCGCTGCAGCGGCCCTGCAGATGCAGCTCGACCTCGCCGGCGAAGACCTCGAGCGAGCTCTCGACGAAGCGCGCGGCGCCGTCGGGGTGGCGGCACGCGCCGCGCCCGCGGACCTGCTCCAGCCAGCGGAGCGCGTCGTTGCGGCTGTCGCCGTGGCCGGCCGCGAGCGTCTCGAGCGCGCCGGCGAGCGCGGCGAGGCCGTGGACGCAGGGCCCGCACTGGCCGGCGCTCTCCCCGGCGAGGTAGCGGGCGACGCGGGCCGACTGGTCGAGCCCGCAGGCGGCGGCCGGCAGCACGACGACC
>DASSMZ010000093.1:0-4852 GCA_035688325.1 Gaiellaceae bacterium | reverse complement strand
GCACGAAGAACTCGCGTGCCGGCGCGCCCTGGCGGGTCATCTCCTTGCCTTCGCGCAGGTCGATCTCGTCCGCGAGATGCGCGACCTCGGCCAGGTCGCGTTTCGAGAGATTGGCGAACAGCGGCGCGTGCTTGATCCACTCGGCCTTCTCGTTGCGGCGCAGCATGCGGTGAGTCTAAGACCCGAGCACGCCGCGGGAAACCGAATCGCGCTTTCGAACCGTATTGGCTAGCGTCATGGTCATCTCCGAGGAGGGTCGTCCCGTGCCGTCGCTTCGTCCGTTGCTGCTGCTTCCGCTGGTGCTTGCCGCCGTCTTGCTGCCCGCTTCCGCCGAGTCCGCCGCGAAGGACAACAGCCTCGTGGGGACGGTTGGCCCGGGCTTCACGATCCGGTTGACCGACTCTTCAAATCACGCAGTTGTCCGACTCAACCCCGGCGCGTACACGATCACTGTGAAGAACCTCTCGACTGCTCAAGTGGAACACGACTTCCACCTGACGGGGCCCGGCGGCGTCGACTTGACCTCGGGGCCCCCTGGCAGTACGGACACCTGGAACGTCAACTTCGTCAACGGCACCTACAAGTTCCACTGCGACTTCCACCCGACGCAGATGAAGGGTTCCTTCACGGTCGGAGCGCCGCTGCCGCCGCCCGCGCCGAAGCTCACGGGCAGGGTCGGGCCCGCCAAGGTGATCTCGCTCAAGCGCGGCGCCAGCGCGGTCAAGACGCTGAAGGCCGGCCGCTACAAGCTTGCGGTGTCGGACCACAGCAAGATCGACAACTTCCATCTGAGCGGCCCCGGCGTGAACAAGAAGACGGGCCTGAAGTTCAGGGGCGCGGCGACCTGGGCCGTGACGCTGCGCGCGGGGAGCTACACGTTCCGCTCGGACGCGACGAAGAGGCTCCGCCGCAGCTTCAAGGTCACGCCCTAGTCGCGGTCGACCAGCCAGAGGGGCCCGAAGCGCGCCTTCGTGGTTCCCTCGCGGCTCTTGCGCATCAGCAGCCGCATCGTGGCGCCGATCCCGCCGGAGAGGACGAAGCCGGCGCCGAGGGCGGCGGCCGCGGCGAGCGGCAGCTTCGGCCGTAGCTTCGCGTTGACGTCCATCTCCGCGCGGAGGTCGTCGACCGCGCCGGCGAGCCGGTCGCGCTCGGCCTCGATGTCCGACTTCACCTGCTCCGGTGTGCGTCCGTTAGTGGTGGCCATTGCCCTTCAGCGCCTCCGTCGTCAGCCTCGCTTCCTCGATCGCCTGTTCCGGCACCGGCGGCGTTCCCTTCTGCACCGAGTTGGCCCCGATCAGCCCGAGGATCGCGGCCACGAGCACGATCCCGCCGGTGACGATCAGCAGCGCCGCCCACCAGGGGAGTGCCGTCGCGATCCCCGCGGCTGCCGCCGCGAGCCCGAAGCCGAGCGCGTAGAGCATCAGCAGCGCTGCGGTGAGCAAGAGCCCGACGCCGACCCCGAGCTTCGTCGCCTTGCGCTTGAGCTCGAGCGCCGCGAGCTCCATCTCGAGGCGGACGAGCGTGCTCGCGTGCTCGGCGACGCTCTTCGCGCTCGTGCCGAGGCCCGGCGCGTCGTGCTCAGTCTCGTGGGTGTGCATGGCCCCTCCAGTCGACGACCTTGGCGATCAGGATCCCGGCGACGAACGCCGCCCCGACGATCACGATCGGTGGCGGGCCGCCGCGGCGCGCCTTCTTCTTCTTCGGCTTTGCCTTCGGCCTCCGCGACGCGGCCGGCGGAGGCGGCGGTGGAGGAGGAGCGGCGGGCTCCTCGCCGTCGGGCTGCTGCGCGCTCGGCTGGGACGGTGCGGGATCGTGCGGGGCCGGAGCCTCGCCTCTCGCGCGCGCCTTGACCAGGCTCGGCTTCAGCTTGCGCAGGAACGCCGCGTCGGTGCGCAGCTCCTCGGAGAGCCACGTGCCGACCCCGTCGCCGCGCGACGCGGCCTTGTCGGCCAGCTCCTGCAGGCGCTGAGCGCCGCGCTCGACGATGAGGTCGGCCTTCGTCACTTCTTCACCGGTGGTTCCTCGCCCGTCGCCGCGTGCCAGATGCCCGACGCGGCGCGCCGGGCGACCATGGTGGCGCCGGCCGCGAGGCCCGCGTACAGCCCTGTCCAGAGCAGCTTCCGCAGCATTCCGGGGTCGTTACCTGACGATGACTCGGCCAAACCTGGGGCTACTGTAACCGGGTGGAAGCCCAAACGCGGCGCCCCAAGGCCGAGCGGCAGCGCCTGATCGCGAGCGTGGTCTCGCGACGGCGGATCGGCAGCCAGCTCGAGCTGGCGGAGGCGTTGGCGAAGGCCGGCTGCCCGGTCACGCAGGCGACGATCTCGCGCGACATCCGCGAGCTGCGCCTCGAGAAGACGAGCGACGCGCTCGGCCGACCGCGCTACGTCCTTCCCGGTCGCGACGGGCGGCCGGACCCGCGCGCGGCGCTCGAGGGCGTCCTGCGGCAGTTCGGCGTCCGCGCGACGGCGGCGGAGAACATCGTCGTCGTCCACTCCGAGCTGGGCTCCGCGCCGGCGATCGCGCGGGCGCTCGACCGGCTCGAGCACCCGAGGGTGGTCGGGACGCTGGCCGGCGACGACACCTGCCTCGTCGTCACCGCCACCGCCGCCGACGCGCGCAAGGTCGCCCGCGAGTTGACGTCCGCGATCGGCTGAGCGAGCGGTTATTGCGGCTCGGCGCGCCGGGTCGGCCGGGCGCCGTCGTACCCGCCGAGTCGCTCGAAGCCCTCCCGGTCGACCGTCAGGTGCACCTCGCCCTCGCGGATCTCGCCGACCTGCTCGGCGGGGACGTAGCGCGGCTTGCCCAGCACGCCTGTCGTCACCGAGAGACCGTCGAAGATGTCCGCGTTCTCGTCCCCGAGCGTCTCCTCGATCCTCCCGAGCTCCGCGCCGTCGCTGCCGACGACCTTCCAGCCGCGCTCGACCAGGAACCAGGAGACGGGGTCGGGCACTAGACCGCTCGGCCGCCGACGTACCAGACGGGGCCCTGCGTGTAGACCGGCCGCGTGTCCGAGAGCGCCCACAGGACCCGCACGGTGCCGTGGATGCTGTCGGCGTCCAGGCGCTCGAGACACCTCCGCGTCATCTCGGGCGACGCCCCGTAACCGAAGCGGCGCGCGACGCGGAACCGGAACGCGAGCCGGTCGGGGACGCGCGTCGGGTTGACCGGCGCAAGCAGCAGCGCACCGGGGTCGAGGTAGTCGCTCGAGGCGAGCTCGATCTCGGCGTAGAGGTCGCTCCAGTCCTCCGGCAGCTCCTTCGCCGACAGGTCCCACTGCTGCGCGAGCTCCAGGCGCCTGCGGCCCGGCGCCTGCGCGCCCGCAGCCTCGTCGACGCCGATCAGCTTGAGCTTCCCGTCGATCCGTTCCGCGTCGAGCCGCGCCAGCAGCCGCCGCGCACGCTCCGGCGAGGTGGCCGCGCCGCGCCGCGTCACCTGGAACGTGACGAAGCTCGCGTAGAGCCCGGGATTGGCCGGCCCGAGCAGCGCCGCGGCCCGTTCGGCGCGGACGCGGTCGACCAACGTCAGCCGCAGCCGCGCCGCCGCCCAGTCGTCGGGCAGGCCGTCCGAGATCGCCCGCCACTGGTCGACGAGAGCCATCGGGCTGAGCATAGACTCAACGCCGTGGCGAGGGTCGAGGCACGACGGGGTCTTTCGGAGGAACGGCTGCGCGAGTTCCTGCGCGAGATGCTCCTGATCAGGCGCTTCGAGGAGAAGGTCGAGGAGCGCTTCCGCGCCGGTGAGCTGCCGGGCTTCCTGCACGTCGCGATCGGCCAGGAAGGCGTCGCGGTCGGCGTCTGCCAGGCGCTGGAGGACGGCGACGTCTTCGCCTCGACGCACCGCGCACACGGCCACACGCTCGCGCGCGGAACGCACCCGAACAACGTCATGGCGGAGCTCTACGGGAAGCTCGAGGGCTGCTCGCACGGCTACGGCGGCTCGATGCACCTCTACGACGTCGAGCGCGGCAACCTCGGCGCGAACGCCGTCGTCGGCGGCGGCCTGCCTGCGATCACGGGCGCCGCGCTGGCGTTCAAGCTACGGGGCGAGCCGCGGGTCGCCGTCGCGTTCTTCGGCGACGGCGCCACGAACATCGGCACGTTCCACGAGTCGTTGAACCTGGCCCAGCTCTGGCAGGTTCCGGCCGTCTTCGTGCTCGAGGACAACCACTGGGCCGAGTCGACGCCGGAGAGCCAGCACTCGCCGATCCGCGACCTGAGCAAGCGCGCCGAGGCGTTCGGCATGAAGGTGATGAGGGCCGACGGCCAGGACGTCGAGGAGGTGCACCGTGTCGCGCAGCGAGCGCTCAAGCACGCGCGCGACGGCAGGGGCCCGGTCTTCCTGCACGCCGAGACCGAACGCCTGGTCGGCCACTACGTCGGCGACCCGCAGGTCTACCGCGACAAGGAGCGGCTGCACGAGCTGCGTGAGACGCGCGACCCGATCACGCTCCTGCGCGAGAAGCTCGGCGTCTCGGACGAGGAGTTCGAGGAAGCCGACCGCGAGGTGCAGGAGCTGGTCGATGGATCGGTCGAGTTCGCCAAGGCCGCAACGGATCCCAAGCCAGAGGACGCCCTCAAGAACGTCTATGCCTGAGCTTTCCTACCGCGAGGCGGTGCGGGACGCGCTGTCGCAGGCGATGCGGCAGGACGAGGGCATCTTCGTGATGGGCGAGGACATCGCCGAGATGGGCGGCTCGATGGGCGTCACCGCCGGGATGCTCGACGAGTTCGGGCCCGACCGGATCCGGAACACGCCGATCTCCGAGATCGCCATCGTCGGCGCCGGCATCGGCGCGGCGATGCAGGGCATGCGGCCGGTCGTCGAGGTGATGTACGAGGACTTCCTGACG
>DASSMZ010000092.1:0-5389 GCA_035688325.1 Gaiellaceae bacterium | reverse complement strand
GGGCCGACGCCTCCGCAGAAGCCGCTCGTCCGGGCGCTCCACGACTCTGCCGCGGCCGCCGCGCCCGCGGGCGTCACCGCGCGCATCAGGTTCACGAACAACCTCTTCCCCTCCGGCGCGCTCGGCGGCCCGGTCGGCTCGGCCCTGATGTCAGGAGCGTCGGGGCGGCTCTGGGCGACCGCGGACGGCCGCGGGCGGATCGAGCTGCAGTCCGACGCCGGCGACGTCCAGGTCGTCTGGGACCGCCAGCAGGTGTCGATCTTCGACGCGTCCTCGAATACCGTCTACCGCGCCACGCTGCCGCAGCACGCCGCCAGCGGCGGCGACAAGGGCGGCGCGCTCCCGACGGTGGGCGCGGTCGCGAGCTTCCTCGCGCAGGCGCGCGCCCACGCCGACGTCACCGCCGCGCGCCCGACGAACGTCGCGGGCCAGCAGGCGTACAGCATCCGCGTCTCGCCGAAGCACGACGGCGGCCTGCTCGGCGCGGCCGAGCTCGCCTGGGCGGCGACGCGGCCGGTGCCGCTGCGGCTCGCCATCTACGCGCAGGGCGCGACGAAGCCGGTGCTCGAGCTAGCGGCGACGCACGTCACGTTCGGCTCGGTGCCGGCGGGTGACGTCGAGATCTCGCCGCCCGCGAGCGCGAAGGTGACCGACCTCGGCAAGCTCGGGTCGCACACCGGGGCCAGGCATGCGAAGACGGCCGCGCCGAGCGGCACGGCGGCGCTGAGGGCGGCTCCGTTCGGCGCCGTCGCTCCGGCCACGCTCGTCGGCCTGCCGCGCCAGGACGTCCGGCTCGTCGGCCACGGCGACCACCGCGCGCTGCTCGCCGTCTACGGCCACGGCCTCGGCGCGATCGTCGTGCTCGAGCGGGCGGCGCAGTCCGGCGCGAACGCCGGCATGCTCGGCGCGCTGCCGACGGTCTCGCTCGACGGCGTCACCGCGCACGAGCTCGCCACGCAGCTCGGCACGGCGCTGACCTGGCGGAAGAGCGGCGTCTCGTTCGTCCTCGCGGGGTCGGTGCCGCCGGCCGCGGCCGAGGCGGCGGCGCGCGCGCTCGGATGACGGGCTCGCGGCCGGTCGCCGCGCGCGGGCTCGTCAAGCGGTACGGCGACCTCGTCGCCGTCGACCACGTCGACCTGACAGTCGAGCGGGGCGACGTCTTCGGCTACCTCGGCCCGAACGGCGCCGGCAAGACGACGTCGCTGCGGATGCTGCTCGGCCTGATCCGCCCAACCGAAGGCTCTGCCCGCCTGTTCGGGCGCGACCCGCTCGAGGACGGCGCGAAGGCGCTCGACGGCGTCGCCGGCTTCGTCGAGGGCCCGCGCTTCTACCCGTACCTCTCCGGCCGCCGGAACCTGAAGCTGCTCGCCGACTACGACGACCCCGTCTCGCGCTCGCGGATCGAGGAGGTGCTGGAGCTCGTCGAGCTGCGCGACCGCGCCAAGGACAAGGTCGGCGGCTACAGCCACGGCATGCGCCAGCGGCTCGGGATCGCCGGCGCGCTGCTCCGCCAGCCGCGCCTGCTGCTGCTCGACGAGCCGACCACCGGCCTCGACCCCGCGGGGATGCGCGACATGCGCGACCTCGTGCGGCGCCTCGCGGGCGAGGGGATCACGATCATGCTCTCGAGCCACCTGCTCTACGAGGTCGAGGAGCTCTGCAACCGCGTCGCGATCGTCCGCAAGGGGCGCGTCATCTACGAGGGTCAGCTGCGTGACTTGCTCGACACCGCCGCATCCGGGTACCGGCTGCGCGTGCTCGAGCCGGAGCGAGCGCGCGTCGTGCTGCTCGCGCAGAGCGGGATCGACGACGTTCGCCTCGCCGACCACGAGCTTCGCTTCACCGGCGACGAGCAGGCGGTCGCGGCGCTGAGCGTCGCGCTCGGCAAGGCCGGCGTCGGCGTGACGGCGCTCGTGCCGGAGACGCAGAGCCTCGAGGAGCTGTTCCTCGGCATGACCGGCGGCGACTCGTCCGACCACGACCGCGCCGCCGAGCCCGAGCCCGAGTCGGAGGTGGCGGTGTGACCGGCACGCTTCGCGTCTACCGCTGGGAGGTGGCGAAGCTGCTCGCGCAGAAGCGCACCTACCTCGGGCTCGTGACGGCGATGCTCGTCCCGATCGTGTTCGTGACCGTCCTCGTCGTCCAGACCGGCGGCCCGAACGACGTGCCGCTCGGCCGCTACATCCGCCAGACCGGCCTCGCCGTCCCGTTCGTCGTCCTCTTCTTCATGTCGATCTGGGGCCTGCCGCTGATCACGTCGCTCGTCGCGGGCGACATCGTCGCGGCCGAGTCGCACAACGGCACGCTGAAGACGATCCTCACGCGCTCGCGCAACCGCGGCGAGGTGTTCGCCGGCAAGGCGCTCGCGACTGCGACCTACACGCTCGCGGCGGTGTTCGCGATGGGCCTCACCGGCCTCGTCGCGGGAAGCGTCGCCTGGGGCTTCCATCCGCTGACCTCGCTCTCCGGGACGAAGGTCTCGGCGAGCCACGGCTTCGGCCTGCTGCTGCTGAGCCTGCTCGTCTACACGCTGCCGCTCGCGGGCATCGCGGCGTTCGGGCTCCTGCTCTCGACGATCACCCGCAACAGCGCAGCATCCGTCGTCGGCGCGCTGATGTGGGCGCTCCTGATGCAGCTGCTCGGCGTGCTGCCGGGGACCGAGGCGATCCGGCCGTACCTGCTCGGCACGCAGTTCGAGGCGTGGCACGGCTTCCTGCGCGTGCCGGCGGACTGGGTGCCGGTGACCCGGGCGCTGTGGGTGTGCGCGCTCTACATCGCGATCCCGGTGATCGCGGCGTACATGGTCTTCCTGCGGCGCGACGTCGCGGGCGACTAGCGACGGGCGGAGCCCCGGCCCGCCGGGCTCTTCGGCGGCTTCACCTCGGTCGGCGCCTCGACCTCGTCGACGGGCTCCGGCTCCGGCTCCGGGCCGTCGGGCCCGCGGGCGTCCGCCGTGTCCGCGACCTCGAGGAGCGTCGCCGCGCGGACGCGGAGGTCCTCGAGCAGCTCGCGGCGCTCGCCGCGCACGCGCTCGGTGTCGGACTCGAGCTCGCGCATCCGCGCCTCCGCCTGCTCGCGAAGCGCTGCGAGCTCGCCTTCGAGCTGCCGGCGGCGCTCCTCGGCGTCGGCCCGCGAGCGCGCCAGGATCTGCTCGCTCTCGCCGCGAGCGTCCGCGAGGACCTGCTCCGCCTGCGCCCGGATGTCGTCGGCCTCGGCGCTGACGTTCACGTGCAGGTCGGCGGCCTCGGTCTTCGCCTTGCCCGTGATCTCGTCCGCCTCCTGGTGGGCGGTGTCGATGATCTCCTCCGCCGTCTCACGTGCCCGCTGCAGCAGGCCGCTGACCTGCTGCTCGGTCTGCTCGAGCGCATGCGTCACGGCGGCGCGCGGCGAGGCGCTCACCCTCAGCTCGGCGATCACGCGGTTGGCGCGCTTCACGTACTCCTCGACGGCGTGGCGGTCGTAGCCGCGGACGGCGACCGGGAACGTGACGTTCAGCAGGTCGGGCGGGACGTAGTGGCGGAGGTCGCCGAAGCCGGGCTGCGCCTCGGAGGCGGGCGCCGGCTCGCCGGCGGTGCCTTCGTCGGAGCGCGAGGACGGCTCGTCGCGCATGCCGGAAGTATGACGAACGTCGTCGTCGCGTGAGAAAGGGCCCACTGTCGTGGGCCCTTTCTGAACCTTCGTGGAGTCAGCTTCCGCTTTCGTCCACTCCAGTTGGAAGGCGCTCGGTGGGTTCTGCCTACTGTCTTCGAGCTGGAGCTTCGTCCTAGTCGCGGTCTGTTCGCTGCGCACGTCCATGGTGCGAACGCGAGCCCGCGCGGGCATCAGGGCTTTCACTGATCGGCGCCGCACGTTTCCCGCAGGCACGCGGGCTGTTGACGATTCCGGGGCGGCGCAGGAGACCACGGGCACAAGCGAACCGGCGTCGAGAGGAGGCTCCCGCCGGCCTAGCGCGCCCCCGGAAACGGCGTCTTGCCGCTGCCGTCCGTGTTCATGACGCCCACGAGCGACCAGTTCTTCCAGGCTCCCCGCTGGCCCAGCAAGTAGGCAATTTTCGTGCCGTCGGGCGAGACCCTGGCGGTGTCGAGCCAGCGGTCGTTCTTCCCCTCGAAATTGAAGAGACCACCCCCAGCCCAGTCGTTGTTCGTGATCTTCCTGTCCCCGGTCCCATCCGGCCCGATCGCCCTCAGGCCGTCGGAGTCGTCGAAGGAGCCGTGCTCGTAGTAGATCTTGCTCCCGTCCGGAGACCAGACCGGAGAAACGTTGTTGTCTTTCCCGCCGACCAGCAGCGATCGGCGTCCGTCCTCGATCCGCACGAGCCAGAGCGAGCTGGCGTCGAGCCCGCCCTCGCCGTAGGCAAGCCGTCGCCCGTCCGGCGACCAGGCCAGGCCACCCGAGGCGGAGCCGTACATCCCGAGCGGAACGCTCCGAACGACGCGCTCTCCCCGCAGGATGACGATGCTCTCGTCAGTCAGGTACGCGAGCACCGAGTCGTCTCGAGACCAGGCTCCCTCCCCCCAGCCGTAGCCCATCGACGAAGGCGGAGTCCCGGGCAGCACACTGCGCGTCTTTCGTACGAAATCCACCAGCGCATAGCGCTTGGGGTCGAGCACCGGCGTGGTGACGAGCGCTCGCCGGGCATCGTGCGAAAGCGCCACGAGCTCATCCGTCTTCTGCACCTCACCGAGCTCGACCCGCGCTCCGCCCTTCGGGTCGAGCGCATAGACGTGGGCGAGGCCTTTCGGCCGGTACGTCGAGTAGACGACTCGCAGCGGATGCGACAGCCAGCCCAAGACGGTCTCGTTGGAGAGCGTCCGCGTAAGCCGACGCAGCGTCCGGCCATCCGCGTCTGCGACGAAGACATCTGAAGGACCCGAGCTCTCATCGTCGGCGGAGCCGTACGCACTTCGATCGAAGGCGACCAAGCGGGAATCCGGCGACCAGTAGGGAGCAGAGTCGATGGCGCCCGCGGAGGAGGGATCGCCGGGGGCGCCGCCCGACGAGGAGGAGAAGGCGCCTTCGAGGAATCCAACCACGATCGACAGCAGCAAGATGTTCGCCGCCACCGCGACTAGCACGAGAACCGTTCGGCCTGCATATTCCAGGAGGCGTTTCGGCCAAGACCGCCGCGCTCCCGGTGGGGACGGCGGCACCGTGGCCCGTTCCGCAGGCAGGATCACTCACCTCCTTCCGAGCACGACCATCGTCTCCCGGTAACGCCCCGCCCTCGTCGGGGAGCACCCTGAACCGGCGTTCGGGCAACTACCGAACTCGGACGCCTCGGGACGAACGGCGTGATCTCTCGGCGTGCCGGTTGGCGTGAGGACTGAACCGACGCGCACGCTAAAGAAACGGCCGCTCCTTGCCGATTCTCGGGCGATGAAGCGCGGCT
>DASSMZ010000088.1:0-42022 GCA_035688325.1 Gaiellaceae bacterium | reverse complement strand
TCGGAGCTTCCCGGCCTCCACGGCGTGCGCCAGCTCGCCGTTGTGGCTCGCCTGCTCCCAGTCGTCGCAGAAGACGCGGGTGCGGACGAGCTCGTCGACCGCGATCTCCGCCTTTCCCGGCCCGTCCGCGCCCATCAGGCTCACGTGCTGCCCCGGCTGCAGCGCGCCGTGGTCGAACACGAGCTCGTGCCCGGGGGTCACCGTCACCACGACGTCCGCCGCCAACGCCTCCTCGCGCGACGACGCGGCCTCCGCGCCGAGCTCCTCCGCCGCGGACGTGGCCCGCGCCTCGTCGACGTCCCAGAGCACGACCGCGCGTCCGAGCGCGCGGAACGTCTGCGCCGCCGCGCGCCCGTTCACGCCGGCGCCGACCACCGCCGCCGACTCGTAGCCCGGACGCAGCGTCTCCGCCGCCAGCACCGCCGCGGCACCGGTGCGCGCCGCCGTCACGGCGCCGGCGTCGAGCACCGCGACCAAGGAGCCGTCGGAGGCGTCCGAGAGCAGCACGAGGCCCGTCACCGTCGGCAGCCCGCGCGCCGGGTTGCCCGGGAACGACGTCACCCACTTCAACGCCGCGTGGCCAGCGCCGAGCACGGGCATCGCCCGGAAGTCGCCGGCCGGGTAGGCGGGCACGTAGACCTTCGGCGGCATCGACCACTCGCCGCGGGCGTAGGCGACGAAGGCTTCGCGCACGGCCTCGACCGCGCGCTGCGGCGAGACCGCCTCCTCGACGTCGCTGGCTGTGAACAGCAGCACCATCGAAGCGCGAAGCCTATTCGCGGGATACTCGGCGCCGATGGAGGGCCGCGCCGGGATCGTCGTCGACCGTCTGCACGTGGTCCGCGGCGACGCCGACGTCCTGCGCGAGCTCTCGCTGTCCGTCGAGCGCGGCTTGGTGACGGGGCTGCTCGGTCCGAACGGCAGCGGCAAGTCGACACTCATGCGCGCGATCGTCGGCGTCCAGCGCGTCCGCGGCGGCGCGATCACCGTGCTCGGCCTCCCGGCGGGATCGCCTGCGCTCCGACGCCGCGTCGCGTACGTGACACAGGCGCCGTCGGTCTACGGCGACCTCACGATCGGCGAGAACCTGCGCTTCTTCGCGCGCGTGCTCGGTGTCCCGGCGGGCCGCATCCCGGACGTGCTGGAGACCGTCGAGCTGGCCGAGCTCGTCGACCGCGTCGTGAACCGCCTCTCCGGCGGCCAGCGCGCGCGCGTCTCGCTGGCGAGCGCGCTCCTCGCCGACCCCGAGCTGCTCGTGCTGGACGAGCCGACGGTCGGCCTCGATCCGCTGCTGCGGCGCGAGCTGTGGAGCACCTTCCACGCGCTCGCCGAGGAGGGCCGCACCGTGCTCGTGTCGAGCCACGTGATGGACGAGGCCGAGCGCTGCGACCGCCTGCTCCTGCTGCGGGGCGGCCGGTTGCTCGCGGCCGCCGGGCCGGACGAGCTCCTCCGCAGCACGGGCGCTCCCGACCTCGACGCCGCCTTCCTGCGGCTGATCGAGGAGGAGCGGCGGTGAGCCCTCGCGTGGCCGGCGCCGTGGCGCTGCGGGTCCTGACCCAGCTGCGGCGCGACCCGCGCACGGTCGGCCTGCTGATCGGCGTGCCGTCGCTGCTGATCGTCCTGCTGCACGAGCTCTTCTCGGGCCGCGAGCAGGTCTTCCAGCACGTCGGCGGGCCGCTGCTGGGGCTGTTCCCGTTCGTCTCGATGTTCGTCGTCACCTCGGTCACGATGCTGCGCGAGCGGACGACCGGCACGCTCGAGCGGCTGATGACGCTGCCGCTCGCGAAGCTCGACCTGCTCTGCGGCTACGCGCTGGCCTTCGCGGCGCTCGCGGCGGTGCAGGCGTCGGTCGTCTCGACGATTGCATTCGCGCTGCTCGGCCTGCACGCGGCCGGGCCGGTCGCCGTCGTCGTCCTGCTCGCGATCGGCAACGCCGTGCTCGGGATGGCCCTCGGCCTGTTCGCGAGCGCCTTCGCGTCGACGGAGTTCCAGGCCGTGCAGTTCATGCCGGCGATCGTGCTGCCGCAGATGCTGCTCTGCGGCCTGTTCGTCGCGCGGTCGGAGATGGCGGACTGGCTGCGGGTCGTCTCGGCGCTGCTGCCGCTGACCTACGCCTACGACGCGCTCGCGCGGGCGATCGCGGACGAGTTCGACGGCCGCTTCGCGGTCGACGTCTGCGTGGTGCTCGGGGCGACGCTGCTCGCGCTCGTGCTCGGCGCGCTGACCCTGCGCCGGCGGACGGACTAGAGGCCCTTCACGTCCGCGATCAGCTTGTCGATCGAGTCCTTGGCGTCGCCGAACAGCATCACCGTCTTCGGGTTGTAGAAGAGCGGGTTCTCGATGCCGGCGAAGCCGGGGTTCATGCTGCGCTTGAGCACGACCACGGCCTGCGCGTCGTCGACGTTCAGGATCGGCATCCCGTAGATCGGGCTGCCCTGGTTGTTGCGCGCGTCCGGGTTGACGACGTCGTTGGCCCCGACGACCACCGCCACGTCCGTGCGGCTGAACTCCGGGTTGGCGTCGTCCATCTCCTTCAGCTGCGGGTACGGCACGTTGGCCTCGGCGAGCAGGACGTTCATGTGTCCCGGCATGCGGCCCGCGACCGGGTGGATCGCGTACGAGACCTCGACGCCCTTCTCCTCGAGCAGGTCGGCGAGCTGGCGGACGTCGTGCTGGGCCTGCGCGACCGCGAGACCGTAGCCGGGCACGAACACGACCTTGTGCGCGTAGGCGAGCATCACCGCGACGTCCTCGGCGCTCGCCGAGCGCACCGTGCCGCCGTCGCCCTCGGCGGCCGCCGCTGCGGCGGCGGTGACCTGGCCGAAGGCGCCGAAGAGGACGTTCGCGATCGACCGGTTCATCGCCCGGCCCATCAGCATCGTGAGCAGGGTGCCCGACGCGCCGACGAGCATCCCGGCCACGATCATCACGTTGTTCTCGAGCTCGAACCCGCCGACTGCGACGGCGAGGCCGGTGAACGCGTTCAGCAGCGAGATCACGACGGGCATGTCGGCGCCGCCGATCGGGAGCACGAAGAGCACGCCGAAGAGCGCGCCGCCGGCGACGACGACCCAGAGCAGCCACTCGTCCTGGACGCCGGCGACGAGGACGACGCTCAGGACGACGCACAGCGCGAGCAGCGCGAGGTTCGCGAACTTCTGCCCCGGATACGTGATCGGCCGGCCGCGGATCAGCTCCTGGAGCTTCCCGAACGCGACCATCGAGCCGGCGAACGAGATCGCGCCGATCAGCCCGGAGAGCGCGATCGCGAGCGCGATGTCGATCTTCGGCCGGCCCGGGTCAGGGAGGATCCGGTGCAGCTCCGCGAGCGCGATCAATGCGGCCGCGCCGCCGCCGACGCCGTTGAACAGCGCCACCATCTGCGGCATCGCGGTCATCTTCACGCGGCGCGCGGCGACTGCGCCGAAGCCGCCGCCGATCACCATCGCGATCACGATCGCCCACCAGCTCGCGCTGCCGGCCTTGATCCAGGTGACGACGATCGCCACCAGCATCCCGACCGCGCCGATCTGGTTGCCGCGGCGCGCGTGCGCCGGGTTGGAGAGGAAGCGCAGCGCCAAAATGAACGCGACGATCGGGATCAGGTAGAGCAGGTTCGCGAGGTTGGTGCTCATCCGGCGCTCGAGCCGCCGTCGCCGCCGTCCCGGTCCGCGGGCGCCTTCGCCGGCTCGCGCTTCTTGAACATCTCGAGCATGCGGTCGGTGACGACGAAGCCGCCGACAACATTCGCCGAGCCGAGCACGACGCCGAGGAACCCGACGATCCACTCGAACACGTCCTTGTCCGGCTGCGCGAGCACGATCATCGCGCCGACGATGACGATGCCGTGGATCGCGTTGGTGCCGGACATCAGCGGCGTGTGCAGCAGGGTCGGGACCTTCGAGATCACCTCGAAGCCGAGGAAGATCGCGAGCACGAGGATCGTCAGCTCGAAGACGAGCAGCGTGTTGTGGCTCATCGCGCTCCCGCCTCGAGCCCGCGGTCCGGCTCGCGCCGGGGCGCACGCGAGAACCCGATCCCCCCACCCATCAGGGTGGGGTGTGTTGTCCCGCCGCCCTCGGCGGTGACGTTAGCGGCGCCCGGCGCGCAGGTCCGTGACGCAAGCGCGCCGGATGTGCGCCGATCGCTCCACGGGGTCTCGCTCACGCCGGCACCTCCTCCTTCCGGGTCACGCAGGCGCCGGCGGTGATCTCGTCGTCCCAGTCCAGCGCGAGCTCGCCCTCGGGCGCGAGGTGGTGCAGCAACGCGCTGACGTTCCGCGAGTAGAGCTGGCTCGCGTGGAACGGCATCGAGCTCGGCAGGTTCGTGAAGCCGACGATCGTCACGCCCTCGCGGACGACCTCTTCGCCCGGCGCGGTCAGCTCGCAGTTGCCGCCGGCCTCCGCGGCGAGGTCGATCACGACCGACCCCGGCCGCATCGCCGCCACGGCGCTCGCAGGAATCAGCCGCGGCGCCGGCCGGCCCGGGATCAGGGCCGTCGTGATCACGACGTCGAACTCGGGCATGCGCGCCTCGAGCTCCTCCTGCTGCTGCCGCTGCTGCTCCTCGGTCAGCGCCTGCGCGTACCCGCCGGCCGTCTCCTCGCCGACGACGCCGATGTCGAGCCAGCTCGCGCCGAGGCTCTCGATCTGTTCGCGCACGACGGGACGCACGTCGAAGCCGGTGACGACCGCGCCGAGGCGCCGCGCGGTCGCGATCGCCTGCAGGCCGGCCACGCCCGCGCCGAGCACGAGCACCTTCGCCGGCGCGACGGTGCCAGCGGCCGTCATCAGCATCGGGAAGAACTTCGGCAGCCGCTCGGCCGCGAGCAGGGCAGCCTTGTAGCCGGAGACGGTCGCCTGCGACGACAGGGCGTCCATCGGCTGCGCGCGGGTGATGCGCGGGATCGACTCCATCGCGAACGCGACCACGCCGTGCGCCGCGAGCCGGTCGATCCCGTCGCGGTCGATCAGCGGCTCCAGGAAGCCGATCAGCACCTGGCCCTCGCGCAGCCGCGCCACCTCGTCGGCCGACGGCTTCTGCACCTTTGCGACCGCGTCCACGTCGGCCCAGTCACCGAGCTGCGCGCCGGCCTCCTCGAAGGCCGCGTCCGGGAACGAGGCAGCCTCGCCGGCGCCGCGCTCGACCACCACCTCGAAGCCGCCGCCTGCGAGCTTGCCGACGGTCTCGGGTACGAGGGCCACGCGCCGCTCTCCGGCCGCAGTCTCCTTCGGCACCCCGATCCTCATGCCGCGGCCATCCTAGTGCGTGCCGCAGACGGGCATATCCTCAGGCGATGCCCGTTCCGGAGGTTCCCCTGCGCGAGAGCAAGCACGGCCTCGTCGCCGACGGCGACGGCTGGTTCGTGGTCAACGCCACCGAGAGCCGCTGGCGCGACGCCGGCGAGCTCGGCTGCTTCTGCGACTTCGAGGGCAAACGGCCGTTCCGCCAGCTCGGCGTGAATCTGAACGTGCTCCAGCCCGGCCAACCGATGGGCATGTACCACCGCGAGCGGCACGACGAGGGGTTCCTCGTCCTGGCCGGCGAGTGCCTGCTGCTGGTCGACGGGGAGGAACGGCCGCTGCGCCGGTGGGACTTCTTCCACTGCCCCGGCGGCACCGACCACATCATCGTCGGCGCCGGCGACCGCCCGAGCGTCGTGCTCGCCCTCGGCGGGCGCGGCGGCCGCAAGGGGCTCGTCTACCCGGTGCATCCGCTCGCCCAGGCACACGGCGCAGGCGTCGAGCGCGAGACGACCGAGCCGGCCGAGGCATACCGCCGCTTCCCGGCGTTCCGGCGTTGCCGGTACCAGGAAGGCTGGCTGCCCGAGTAGCATCCGCGCCGTGACGGGACGGCTCGCCGAGATCGCCGACAGCTTCTTCAAGCCGGCCGTCAACGACCTCGTTCCGTACGAGCCCGGCAAGCCGGTCGAGGAGGTCCAGCGCGAGCTCGGCCTCGAGCGCGTCGTCAAGCTCGCCTCGAACGAGGGGCCGTACGGGCCGTTCCCGCAGGCCCGCGAGGCGATCGAACGTTGCGTGGCGGAGCTGAACCGCTACCCGGACGGCGGCGCCTACCGCCTGCGCGCGGCGCTCGCGGAGCGCTTCGACGTGCGCTTCGAGGAGGTCGCGATCGGCGCGGGCTCCGACGGCCTCGTCGACTGCCTCGGCCTCGCCGCGCTCGAGCGCGGCGACGAGATCGTGTGCGGCTGGCCGTCGTTCCCGAGCTACGTGATCGACGCGCGCAAGCTGGGAGCGGTGCCGCGCACGGTCGAGCTGCGCGACGGCCGCTACGACCTCGAAGCGATGCTCGAGGCGATCGGCCCGCGCACCAAGATCGCCTACGTGTGCCTGCCGAACAACCCGACCGGCACGACGAACACCCGCGCCGAGCTCGACGCGTGGTTCGAGCGCATCCCGGAGCACGTGGTCACGGTGCTCGACCAGGCCTACGCCGAGTACATCGACGACCCCGACTACCCCGACGGCGTCGAGGACTACCTCAAGCACGGGCGGCGCGTCGTCGTGCTGCGCACGTTCTCGAAGATCTACGGCCTGGCCGGGCTGCGCGTCGGCTACGGCCTCGCTCCCGCGGAGGTCGTGACCGCGATCGGCAAGGTCCGGCGCGCGTTCGACATCACCACGCCGGCGCAGGAGGCGGCGCTCGCGAGCCTCGACGCGCCCGACGAGCTGACGCGCCGCCGCCGCGAGAACGCGGCCAACCGGGAGCAGCTCGAGCGGATCCTGCGCGCGCACGGGCTCGACCCGGTCGGGCCCGCGGTCGGCAACTTCCTCTTCGCGGAGGTCGGCGAGGACTCGCGGCCGCTGTTCGAGCAGCTGCTGCGCGAAGGCGTGATCGTGCGCCCGACGCACGGCTTCGGCGCGCCCGGCGCGGTGCGCGTGACGGTGGGCCTTCCGGACGAGCACGAGCTGCTCGACGAAGCCCTCGGCAACGTGCTCGCAACGGCCTAGGCAAGCCAGGACAGGGCCGAAAAACCCCTCGTTCGAGGCCCGGGAGCAGTGTTACCGTGTGACCGTCGATGGGCCGCCCCCGCGTAGCCGGCTCGCAGCTCGCGCTCCTGGGGCGCGAGCCCGATTTCCGCCGCCTCTTCCTCGCCACGCTCGCCTCGGGAGCGGGCACCTGGCTGGCGCTGGTCGCGCTCGAGGTCGACGTCTGGGTGCGCACGCAGTCCTCGGGCTGGGTGGCGGCGCTGCTGATCGCGGACCTGCTGCCGACCTTCCTGATCGGGATCCTCGTCGGCCCGCTCGTCGACCGGCTCTCACGCCGCCGGCTGATGGTCGGCGCCGACCTCGCGCGGTTCGGCGTCTTCGCGCTGCTGCCGTTCACGACGAACGCGACGCAGGTCGTCGTGCTGGCGACGGTCGCGGGGATCGCGACGGGGTTCTTCCGGCCGGCGGCGTACGCCGGGATCCCGAACCTCGTCCAGGAGGACGACCTGACGCATGCCAACTCGCTGCTGCAGGCCGTCGACAACCTGACCTGGGCACTGGGCTCGATCGCCGGCGGCGCGCTCGTCGCTGCCTCGGGCGTGGACGCGGCGTACTGGATCAACGCGTGCACGTTCCTGATCTCGGCGATCTTCCTGTACGGCATCCCGCAGCGACTGCTGCAGGCGACGCAGGCGGCGAGCCGCGGCCACTGGGCCGACCTCCGCGACGGCTTCGCGCTGACCGTGCGCTCGAAGGCGCTGCTGACGGTGCTGATCGCGTGGAACATCGCGATGTTCTCGAACGCCGCCGTCAACGTCGCCGAGCCGCGGCTGGTCTTCAGGGCGTTCGACGCCGGCCGCTTCGGCCTCGGCCTGATGATGGGGTGCTCGGGCGTCGGGCTCGCCGCCGGCGCCTACCTCGCCGGCCAGTGGATCGAGCGCCGCGGGCTGGCGAACGTCTACGGGGTCTCGCTCGGGCTGATGGCCGTCGGCATCGGACTCGCGGCGATGTCGCCGAACGTCTGGGTCGCCGCCGCGTGCGTCGTCATCTCCGGCGCGGGCAACGGCTCCGCGGTCGTGTGCAACGCGCTGCTCGTCCAGCGCGGCGCGCCGGACGCGCTGCGGGGTCGCGCGTTCGCCGTGCTGATGAGCTCGAACGTCGCGTTCCTGATCCTCGGCATGATCCTGGCCGGGCGCGTCACCGACATGGTCGGCCCGCGCTGGGTCTGGGCGGCGGCGTCGGCGGCGTCGGCGGTCTCGGCCGTCGTCGGCCTCGCGCTCGCGCGAAACGCGGCGAAGGCGGAGGGACCGGCGATCGCGCCGGTGCCCGCAGCGCCGCTTTAGCATCCGGCGTCGTGGCAGCGCGCCGCGACTTCACCCGCGAGACGCTCGCCGCCGGGGTCCGCACAGGCGACCGGCGCGCGCTCGCGCGCGCGATCACGCTCGTCGAGAACTCCGACCCGCTCGCCTACGAGGTCGTGCGTGACCTCTACCCGGAGACTGGTCGCGCGTACGCGGTCGGGATGACCGGCCCGCCGGGCGTCGGCAAGTCGACGCTGATCAGCGCGCTCGTCCGGCACGTGCGCGAGCAGGAACGCTCGGTCGGCGTCCTCAGCGTCGACCCGTCGAGCCCGTTCTCGCACGGCGCGCTCCTCGGCGACCGCATCCGTCTCGCCGACCACTTCCTCGACCCGGAGGTCTTCATCCGCTCGATGGGCAGCCGCGGCCACCTCGGCGGGCTCGCCGAGGCGACGCTGCAGGCGCTGCTCGTGCTCGACGCGGCCGGGAAGGAGCTCGTCTTCCTGGAGACGGTCGGGACCGGCCAGGGCGAGGTGGAGGTGATCGGCATCGCCGACACGGTCGTGCTGGCCCTGATGCCCGGCTCGGGCGACTCGATCCAGGCGTTGAAGGCGGGGATCATGGAGATCCCGGACGTGATCGCGATCAACAAGCTCGACCACCCGTCGGCGAAGACGATGCTGAACGAGGTGCGCTCGGTGCTCTCGCTCGACACGGAGCGGGCGTGGAAGCCGCCGATCGTGCTGACGGAGGCGAGTCGCGGCGAGAACGTGCCCGAGCTGTGGGAGAAGGTCGAGCAGCACCGCGCGTGGCTCGAGTCGGACGGGCTGCTCGAGCGGCGCCGGCGCGAGAATCTCGCGCGCGAGGTGTTCGCGGTCGCGTCGGCGCGGGCGAAGCAGCACCTCGAGCGCGCGGTCGCCGACGACGCAGAGCTGCGGCGGCTGCTCGAGCAGGTCCAGCGGCGGGAGCTCGATCCGCTCACCGCCGTGCAGGAGATACTTGACAAGGTATTCAAGCTCTCCGGTGCTTGACTTCAGTCTGGCAGCGGCGAACATCGGTCTTGGCGACGACGACGGCACCCGGGCGTAAGGAGATCGAGCAGGCGCGGGCGCGGCTCGAGGGAGTCGCGCGCGTGACGCCGGTCTACGGCACCGAGACGCTCTCACGGCTGATCGGGCGCGAGGTCTGGCTGAAGGCCGAGAACCTGCAGCGCACCGGCTCGTTCAAGGTTCGCGGCGCCGTCAACAAGATCACGACGCTCTCCGACGAGGAGAAGGCGGCCGGCGTCGTCGCCGCGAGCGCGGGCAACCACGGCCAGGCGGTCGCGTGGGCGGCGCGCGAGGCGGGCGTCCGGGCCACGATCTTCATGCCGCAGGACGCGCCGATGGCGAAGGTCGAGCCGACGAAGAGCTACGGCGGCCACGCGGAGCTGATCGGCGCGACCTTCGAGGACGCGCTCGCCGCGGCGTACGAGCGGGCCGAGTCCACCGGCGCGACGTTCGTGCACCCGTACGAGGACGACCGCGTGATCGCCGGCCAGGGCACGATCGGGCTCGAGCTCGCCGAGCAGGTTCCGCGGGCCGGAACGTGCGTGGTCCCGATCGGCGGCGGCGGGCTCTGCTCCGGCATCGCGCTCGCGCTGCGCGCGGTCAGGCCGGACGTGCGGATCGTGGGCGTGCAGGCGGGGCTGACCGGGCCGACGATCGCCGACGGGATCGCGGTCAAGGAGGTGGGCGAGAAGACCGGCGCGATCCTGGACGACGTGCTCGACGACCGCGTCTCGGTCAGCGACGACGAGATCTGTCAGGCGATCGTGCTGCTGCTCGAGCGGTCGAAGCTCGTCGTCGAGGGCGCGGGCGCGGTCGGCGTCGCGGCGCTGCTGAGCGGCAAGGCCGGCGGCGGCGAAGGCGCGGCGGTCGCCGTGCTCTCGGGCGGCAACATCGATCCGACGGTGCTCATCTCGGTGATGCGGCACGGCCTCACGACCGCCGGCCGCTACCTCGTCGTGCGCACGCGCCTGCACGACCGCCCCGGCGAGCTGCTCAAGCTTCTGTCGCTGGTCGCGCGCGAGCGGGCGAACGTGATCGCGGTCGACCACCATCGCGAAGGCATGGACGTCCCGGTCTACGAGAGCGAGATCGAGCTGACGCTGACGATGCGCGACGAGCACCACTGCTCCGTGCTGCTCGAGACGCTGCGCAGCCTCGGCTACCAGGTCGAGCGCCTGAGGTAGGCGTTGATCGTCTGCGCGGAGTGCGGCCGGGAGAACGCGGCCGACGCGCGCTTCTGTTCCGGCTGCGGCACGAGCCTCGAGACGGCCCCCGCTGCGCCGCGCGAGGAGCGGAAGGTCGTCTCCGTGCTGTTCGCCGACCTCGTCGGCTTCACGGCGCGGTCCGAGCAGCTCGACCCGGAGGACGTGCGCGCGACGCTGTCGCCGTACTACGCCCGCCTTCGCGCCGAGCTCGAGCGGCACGGCGGCACGGTCGAGAAATTCATCGGCGACGCCGTGATGGCGCTCTTCGGCGCGCCGGTCGCCCACGACGACGACCCCGAGCGGGCCGTCCGCGCCGCGCTCGCGATCCGCGACTGGGTGCTCGAGGAAGACGACCTCCAGGTCCGGATCGCCGTCAACACGGGCGAGGCGCTCGTGTCGCTCGGTGCGCGTCCGGCGGAGGGGGAGGGCATGGCTGCGGGCGACGTGGTCAACGCCGCGGCGCGTCTGCAGTCGGCCGCGCCCGTGAACGGCGTCCTCGTCGGCGAGCGCACGTACCGCGCCACGAACGACGCCATCGACTACCGCGAGGCGGAGCCGGTGCACGCGAAGGGCAAGGCCGAGCCGCTGCGGGTGTGGGAGGCCGTACAGGCGCACGCGCGCTTCGGCGTGGACGTACCGCACGAAGCCCGCACTGCGCTCGTCGGCCGCGAGCGCGAGCTCGAGGTGCTGCGCGGTGCGCTCGATCGCGCTCGCAGCGAGCGCTCGCCTCAGCTCCTCACGCTCGTCGGCGTTCCCGGCGTCGGCAAGTCCCGGCTGCTCTACGAGCTGTCGCGGTCGGTCGACGCCGACCCGGAGCTGATCGCCTGGCGCCAGGGCCGCTCGCTGCCGTACGGCGAAGGCGTGAGCTTCTGGGCACTCGCCGAGGTGGTGAAGGCGCAGGCGGGGGTGCTCGAGTCGGACGATGCCGACGCCGCGGAACGGAAGCTGACCGAGACGGTGGCCGGGCTCGGCGTGGGCGAGGACGACGCCGACTGGCTTCACCGCCACCTCGCAGCCCTCGTCGGCCTCGGCGGCGAGGACGCCGCGGCCGGCGGCGACCGGCGCAGCGAGTCGTTTGCGGCCTGGCGCCGGTTCTTCGAGGCGCTCGCGGATCAGCGGCCGCTCGTCCTCGTGCTCGAAGACCTGCACTGGGCCGACGACGGCCTGCTGGATTTCGTCGACCACCTCGTCGACTGGGCAAGCGGCGTGCCGCTGCTCGTCGTGGCGACGGCGCGGCCCGAGCTGCTCGAGCGGCGGCCGAGCTGGGGCGGCGGGAAGTCGAACGCGACGACGCTCTCGCTCCAGGCACTGGCCGAGGACGACGCCGCGCGGCTGCTCGGATCGCTGCTCGGGCGGTCGGTGCTCGAGGCCGGAGAGCAGGCACGAGTCCTGGAGCGTGTCGGCGGAAACCCGCTCTACGCCGAGCAGTACGCACAGCTGCTCGCGGAAGGAGGAGCGGGCGGAGAGCTGCCGCTGCCCGAGTCGATCCAGGGGATCGTCGGCGCGCGCCTCGACGGCTTGCCCCTCGAGGAGAAGCAGCTCCTCCAGGACGCGGCCGTGATCGGGAAGGTCTTCTGGCCCGGCGCCGTGGCCGCGCTCGCGGGCGCCGACGCGCCCGCCGCCCTCGACGAACGGCTGCACGCGCTCGAGCGCAAGCACTTCGTTCGGCGCGACCGGCGCTCGTCCGTCGCCGACGAGACGCAGTACGCCTTCCTCCACCTGCTGCTTCGCGACGTCGCCTACGCGCAGATTCCACGGTCGGCTCGGCTCGAGAAGCACGCGCGGGCGGCGCGCTGGCTCGAGGGCCTCGGCCGTCCGGACGACCACGCGGAGATGCTCGCCCACCACTACCTCTGCGCGCTCGAGGTCGGACGTGCCGCCGGGCAGGACACGACCGAGCTGGCACGTCCGGCGCAGGCGGCGTTGTCCGCGGCGGGCGACCGCGCTCGCTCGCTCAGTGCCTACGGCGCCGCGGCGCGGTTCTACCGAGAGGCGCTCGGGCTCTGTCCCGACGACGCCCGCGCGGAGCAGGCAGACCTGCTCTACCGCCTGGCGCTGGCGATGTTCGACGGAGACGAGGAGGAGCGCGACAGCGCGCTCGCGGCGGCGCGGGAGGCGCTGCTCGCCGTGGGCGACACGCCGCGTGCGGCCGAGACCGACGCACTCCGGGCGCAGTTCGAGTGGATGAAAGGCGAGACCGACGCTTGTTCCAGCTACCTCGCCCGCGCGCACGAGCTCGTGCGCGACGCGCCGCCGTCGCCGGCCAAGGCGCGCGTGCTGAGCCAGGTCGCGCGTTTTCGCTTCCTGGCCGGGGAGGTCGCCCTGGACGATGCGCGCGAGGCGCTGGCGCTCGCAGCGTCGTTCGACCTCGACGAGATTCGCGCACACGCGCTGATCACGATCGGCACCGCCCGTTGCCGGCAAGGCGACCTCGACGGCCGCGCCGACATCCAGCGGGGGCTCGAGCTCGCCCTGGCCGAGAATCGGCTCCCGGTGGCGATTCGCGCCTACTCGAGCATCGGCGCCGTGGCCGACCTCGAAGGCGACCTCCGCGAAGCCAATCGTGCGACCACCGAGGCGTGGAGGCTCGCCGAGCGGCTCGGCGGCACGGCGTCCATTCGCTGGGTGCGCGGCAACATGATCTTCTCGATGCTCGAGCTCGGCGACTGGGACGAGTGCATGGCCGCTGCCGACGCGTTCCTGGCGGAAGCGGAGACTGCACCGCATTACCACGACTGCTACGTGCTCGCGACGCGGGCGTTCATCCGGCTGGCGCGAGACGACCTCGCCGGCGCGCTCGACGACCAGGCGCGCTCGCTCGCCCGTGCCCGCGAGATCCGGGATCGGCAAGTCGTCGTGCCGGCCGTCGGCTTCTCGGCGTTCGTCCTCGCCGAAGCCGGGCGAACCGAGGAGGCCGAGGCGCTCCTCGACGAGTTCGTCGCGGAGCCGGACGTCATCGGCTACGCCCTGGAGGACGCGCTCTGGGCGGCGGATCTGCTCGATCGCCGTGACGAGCTGGCGGCGCTCATCGACGAGGACGACGTTCGTCTGCGGGCGCGCGCGGCTCGCGCGTTCCTCGTAGGCGAATTCGCAGCGGCCGGTGACCTGTTCGACGAGATGGGCACCGGACGGGGTGCGGCGCTGGCGCGGCTTCGCGCAGCAGAGGTGCTCCTCGCGAGCGGCCGTCGAGCCGAGGCCGACGACCAGCTCCAGCGTGCGCTCGCGTTCTTCAGGGCAGTCCGAGCGAGCCGTTACGTGAAGCGTGGAGAGGCGTTGCTGGCGGTGTCAGCCTGAGCCGCAGCGGCGGAACGCCGTCAGCGGGTGGCCGCGCCGCTGCCAGTCGTCGATGCCGCCGTCCAGCACCGGCCGCGCGTCGACGCCCTCGGCGGCGAGCACGCTCGCGGCCACGCCCGCGCGGGCGCCGCTCGAGCAGATCGTGACCACCGGCCGGCCGTTCTGCAGCTCGTCGCGGTAGGCGCGCACGAGGCGGTACGGGATGTGCCGGGTGCCGGGGATGTAGCCCTCGTCGCGCTCGTCCTTCTCGCGAACGTCGAGCACCTCGACGGCGTCCTGCTCGAGCAGCCGCTCGAGCTCCTCGATCTCGACCGGGCGGAGGACGTCCGGCATCGGCAGCTCCAGCACGTAGCCGGCGACGTCGAGCAGGCCGACCGCGTAGAGGCGGCGCGCGGCGTCGCCGGCGTCCTCGGCCGACGGCGCGTGGATGGTGATCGGCCGGTCGTGGTCGAGCACGAACGCCGTCTTCGTCCCGACCGACGATCCGTCGAGCGGCACGTTCACGGCGCCGTGGGCGTGGCCTGCGGCGTGCTCGTCGGCCGGGCGGACGTCGAGCAGCTGCCCGCGCGGTTCGCCGAGCAGCTCGAGCGGCGGCTGCGCGGCGAGGAACGGCCCGCGGTTCAGCTCGACCACGCGCTCGACGGTCGGCGGCCGCGGCGCGGAGATCGCGGCCGAGCGGGCGACGAACTCGTGCATGTCGCCGATCCGCAGCGCCTCGTTCGAGAGCCGCTCCATGCCGAGCGTCGACCGCCGCTCGCTGGAGAGGCCGGCGCCGCAGAGCGAGCCGCCCGTGTGGCCGGGGTCGACCTCCGTCTCGTCGGGCAGCTCCGCGAGCCGCCGCAGCGACTCGAACAGGCCCTCGGCCCCCTCGCGCGCCTCGACCGCCAGGTCGGGCCGCGCGGCGTCGCCGATCAGTAGCGAGTCGCCGGTCAGCAGGTGGCCCTCGACGAGGAAGCACGAGTGCTCGGGCCGGTGGCCGGGCGTGTGCATCACCTTCACGGTCAGCGAGCCGACGGGGATCTCGTCGCCGTCCTCGAACGGGCCGCACGGGTAGGCGACGTCGGCGAGCGCGTGGATCGAGACCGGCACGTCGTGCTCGAGCGCGAGGCGGCCGTGGCCGGAGACGTGGTCGGCGTGGTTGTGCGTCTCGAGCACGCGCACGATCCGCACGCCCGCCCGCTCGGCCGCGGCGAGCAGCGGCTCGATCGCGTAGGCCGGGTCGACGGCGACCGCCTCGCCGGTCGCCTCGTCGCCGATCAGGTAGGACGCGCAGCCGAGGTCGTCGTCCAGCAGCTGCTCGAAGATCACGTCGCCTGCGACGCTACCAACGAGCGCCGCTAGCTTTCTTGAAGTGACGACCGTGGCCCCCTGCAGGGCTTCGAACCCTTGACGTCGCGCAGGTCGATCGGTCAACCTCGTCCCGAGTGAGCGCCGGCCGCGTCGTCCTCATCGTCCTCGGCGTCATCGGGGTCGTGTTCGGGCTCGCCGTGATGGCGAGTGGAGGCTTCCTGCTCTGGGCCGACCGCACGCAGCGCGACGACGGCTATTTGACGACGCCGACCGAGCGCTTCGAGACGCCGACCTACGCGTTGACGCGCTCCCGGCTGGACGTCGACACCCACGGCGAGGGGTGGGTCCTGAACGAGAACTGGTTCGGCAAGGTCCGGATTCGCGGCGAAGGCCCGGCCGGGAAGACGCTCTTCATCGGCATCGGGCCGCAGGCGGACGTCGCCAGGTACCTCGGAGACGTCGCCCACGCGAGTGTCCAGGACGTCGACTTCGACCCGTTCCGCGCGACCTATCTCCCGGTGTCCGGCGGTGCTCCGCGGGCGCCGCCGACCGCGCAGTCGTTCTGGGCGGCGTCCGCTTCCGGCGTGGGAACCCAGACACTGTCGTGGAAGGTTCGTGAAGGCGACTGGTCGGTGGTGCTGATGAACGCCGACGGGTCGCGCGGCGTCACCGCGGACGTCGACGTCGGCGCCAAGCTCTCGTTCCTGCTCTGGGTTGCGATCGGGCTCCTCATCGGCGGCGCGTTCGTCGTCGGTGGCAGCGCCGCCCTCGCCGTGCTCGCCG
The DNA here is from genome assembly GCA_035688325.1 of Gaiellaceae bacterium. Lineage (GTDB taxonomy): Bacteria > Actinomycetota > Thermoleophilia > Gaiellales > Gaiellaceae > AC-32. The sequence goes on along the minus strand of DASSMZ010000088.1, from coordinate 26,156 downwards.
CTCGCAGACCGGCGCCGGCGCCTGGGGCTCCCGCCGCCGCCACCGGGCCGGACGCGACGCCCACCCCTGAGCCCGCTGCCCGGCCGCCGGAGGAGCCGCCGGCTGCCTAACGGACACGCGAGCGCCGCGAGCGTCGCGCGCCGCGGCGTCGGGTGCGCGAAAGGTCGGCCAGGATGGCCCGCGCCGCGTTCCTGCCCGGCCCGCCGGTGATCCCGCCTCCCGGGTGGGCGCCGGCCCCGCACAGGTAGAGGCCGCGGATCCCGGCGAGCCGGTAGCGCGCGTGGCCGAGGAGCGGCCGCCAGGCGAAGAACTGGTCGAGCGCGTGCTCGGCGTGCATCGGGTGCCCGCCACTCAGGCTGTACTCCTGCTCGAGCTCGGCCGGCGTGACCACGCGGCGTGCGACGACTCTCTCCGTGAGGCCCGGGCCGTGCAGTTCGAGCGTGCTCACGGCCTCGTCCGCGACCCGGTCGCTCGCGGCCTGGTCCCACTCGGCCTCGCGGAGGTCGTGGGGGGCGTACTGGAACAGCACGCCCATCACGTGGGTCCCCTCGGGCGCCAGCGAAGGGTCCGAGAGCGTCGGGATCGTGGCCTCGAGGTAGGGCTCCGCCGAGATGCGGCCGTACTTCGAGTCGTTGAAGGCACGCTCGACGTGGTCGAGGCTCGGGGCGACGACGATCCGGCCGCGCAGCTGCTCCTCGTTCGCTCCGCCGAAGGTGGGGAGCCCGTCGAGGACGAGGGTGACTTTCGCGACGACGCCGGGCGCGCGGATGTGTTCGGCCCGCCAACCCAGCGTCGGCCCGACCTCGGCAGGGTCGAGGAGGCCGAGGAGGGTCCGCCTGGGGTCGGCGCTCGAGGCGACGACTTGCGCGTCGACCTCCTCGCCGCTCGCAAGGGCGACTCCCTCGACTGCCCCGTCGGTGGTCCGGATGGCCGCCACCTCGGCGTCGCAGCGGACTGTCGCGCCGTGCTGTCGTGCGGCGGCGACAAGCGCGTCCACCAACGCGCCCGGCCCGCCGCGCGCGAACACCGTGCGTCCTGCTGCGCCGCCACCACCGGCCGAGTCCCAGAGGAAGTTCAGCGCCGTGCCCGCCGACCGCGGCCCCATCGCCGAGTAGCGAACCCCTCGCACGCCGAGAACGCCGCGCAGCAGCTCGTCCTCGACAGCCTCGCCGACGAGATCGGCGACCGACATCGGCATCACGCGCAGCGCCTCACGGAGCTGCTCCCGGCCGAGGCGCCGGAGGGCGTTGAGGAGCGTGACGCCGGTGCCCGCGTCCGCGAGCGACGGCGACTCCAGGTCCGGAGGCTCGCTCGCCTGCAGGCGCGCCACGAAGTCGGCCAGTGAGCGGACTCTGCGGTCGAGCTCGAGGAACGCCTCGGCGTCGCGCGGGCGGGGCCGGGCGCGAAGCTCCGTGGCCGTCCTCACCGGATCGCGCCAGAGGGTGAGGCTCGTTCCGTGGGTCGACGGGGCCCACGCGACCGCGTCCGGCTCGAGTGGGTGGAAGCCGTGCGCGCGCAGGCCGAGGTCACCGACGACGCCCGCCTGCAGGCCGCCCACGCCGTCGGCGAGGAGCGGTGCCCGCACACCGGGGGCGAGCTCCTCGGTCGCCAGTGGCCCGCCGGCGCGGCTACGCCGTTCGAGCGCGAGCGTGCGCAGTCCGGCCTTCGCGAGATAGGCGGCAGTGACCAGGCCGTTGTGGCCCGCCCCGACGACGACGGCGTCGTAGCGCTCGGCGGGCACTCAGGCCGCCTTTCGGGCGCGCAGCGAGCGCAGGACCTGGAGTGCTGCGAGTCGCCCCGACGCTCCCATGATCCCGCCGCCCGGGTGCGTCGCCGAGCCGCACATCCAGAGGTTCTGCAGCGGCGTCCGGTAGCGCGCCCAGCCCGGGAGCGGCCGGTTGAAGAAGAGCTGCTCGAGCGAGAGCTCCCCCTGGAAGATGTTTCCCTCGGAGAGGCCGAACCGCTCCTCGATGTCCTTGGGCGTCAGCACCTGCTCGTGCAGGATCAGGTCGCGGATGTTCGGCGCCCGCTCGGCGATCGTGTCGAGCACCGCCTCGCCGAACGCCTCGCGCCGGGCGTCGTCCCACTCGTCACCATCCGCGAGGTGGTAGGGCGCGTACTGGACGAAGCAGCTCATCACGTGCTTCCCCGGGGGGGCCATCGACGGATCGACCAGCGTCGGGATGACCATGTCGATGTACGGACGACGGCTGAACCGCCCGGACTTCGCGTCGTCGTAGGCGAGCTCCATGTAGTCGATCCCGGGGCTGAAGCTGATCGCGCCGCGCAGGTGGTCGCCGGCGCCCGGGAGGCAGCTGAACTCGGGCAGCCCGTCCAGCGCGAGGTTCACCTTCCCGCTCGAGCCGCGGTACCGGTAGCGCCCGACCTCCTCGAGGAAGGCCGAGTCGAGCCGGCCGGCCGGAGTCAGCCGGTCGAACGTCTGGTGGGGGTCGAGGCTCGAGAGCGTCACCCGCGCACCGACCTCCTCGCCCGAGTCCAGCACGACGCCGGCGACCTCCTCGCCGCGGATCAGCAGCCGCTCGACCGCCGTCTCAGTCCGGATCTCGGCGCCGAGCGACCGTGCGGCGTCGGCGATCGAGTTGCTGACGGCGCCGGTCCCGCCGCGAGGGATTCCCCACGCGCGCAGGACGCCGTCGATCTCGCCCATGTAGTGGTGCAGGAGGACGTAGGCGGTCCCAGGCGAGCGGATGCCCTGGAAGGTTCCGATGATCCCCGAAGCGCTCATCGTGGCCTTGAGCGGGTCGGTCTCGAACCACTGGTCTAGGAAGTCGGCTGCGCTCATCGTCATCAGCTGGACGAACACCGCCTGCTGCTCGCTCGGGAGGTTCTTGAAATCCCGGCCGAGCCGAGCGACCGGGAGCCACTCGCGCGGATGGAACCGGCCCGGGTCCGGCGGCGCCATCGAGAGGATCGGCTTGACGAACCGCGCCATCTCGACCATCAGGCGGCTGTAGTCCTCGTACGCCTCCGCATCGCTCGGCGACCAGCGGCGCAGCTCGCGCACAGTCCTGCCGTGGTCGTTCACCCGCCACAGGTAGTCGTCGTCGAGTGGGGTGAACGTCCCGTCGAGCGGCAGGATCTCGAGGCCGTGCTTGGGGAGCTCGAGCTCGCGGACGATCTCCGGGCGCAGCAGGGAGACGACGTAGGAGGCGACGCTGAACCGGAAGCCCGGGAACACCTCCTCGGTCACCGCGGCGCCGCCGAGGACGTGGCGTCGCTCGAGCACGACGACCCTGAGCCCGGCCCGCGCGAGGTAGGCCGCGGCCACGAGCCCGTTGTGGCCGCCGCCGATCACGACGGCGTCGTACGCGCGCCGGTCGGATGTGCTGGTCGAGGTCGTCACCGCGACAGCGGACTATGCCCGAACCGTTCGGGCGCCCTCTGCGACAATCGCGCGCGGTGTCGGCCGGAACAGCCTTCTACTCCCGCGCCGCGGCGCTCAACCGCAAGCAGCAGTGGCGGGAGTGGTCGGGGTACTTCGCCGCGAGCGCGTACGACGACTCGCACGAGATCGAGTACAACGCCATCCGCGAGGCCGCGGCGCTCATCGACGTCTCGCCGCTCTACAAGTACCTCGTGTCGGGGCCGGACGCGCAGCGGCTCGTCGACCGCGTGATCACGCGCGATGCGACCAAGCTCGCCGTCGGCCGCGTCTACTACACCTCGTGGTGCAACGAGGACGGCCGGGTCGTCGACGACGGGACCGTCGGCCGCCTCGACGAGCAGACCTATCGCTGGACGGCCGCCGACCCGTCGCTGCGCTGGTTCCGAATGAACGCGCGCGGCCTCGACGTCGAGATCGAGGACGTCAGCGAGCGGGTGGCCGCGCTCGCGGTGCAAGGGCCGCTGAGCCGCGACGTGCTCGAGGCGGTCACGGAGGCGGAGTGGGGGGACCTGAAGTACTTCGGCCGGCGGGCCGGGCGGGTCGGGTCGATCGAGGTCGACGTCTCGCGCACCGGGTACACGGGCGACCTCGGCTACGAGGTCTGGGTGGACAGCGAGCGCGCGGGGGACGTCTGGGATGCCTTCGTGCGGGCGGGCGCCGCCTACGGCGTGAGGCCTGCCGGGATGCTCGCGCTCGACGTCGCTCGGATCGAGGCGGGGTTGATCCTGATCGAGGTCGACTTCGACTCGGTGCGGCGAGCCCTGATCCCCGAGCAGTCGTTCTCGCCCTTCGAGCTCGGCATCCTCGGCCGCTTCGTCGACTTCGCGAAGGACGCGAACTTCGTCGGCCGTCGGGCCCTCGAAGGCGAGCAGGAGCGCGGCGGGCCTCCGCGGAGGCTCGTCGGCCTCGAGCTCGACTGGGAGCCGCTGGAGGAGCTGTACCGGACGAGAGGCCTGACGCCGACGGTGGATCCCGCCGCCTCGCGGGCGGCTGTCCCGCTGTATTCGCGAGGTCGCCAGGTCGGCAAGGCAACGAGCACGACGTGGAGCCCGATCCTGAAGCAGGTGATCGCGCTCGCATCCGTCGACGCCGCCCAGAGCAGCCTCGGCACGAGGATCGAGGTCGAGTGGACGGTCGAGGCGCGGCGCGGCCGTGTGCCGGCGACGGTCGTCGAGGTGCCGTTCTTCAACCCGGAGCGCAAGACCGCGACGGTCGCTTAGACGACGACGCGGACTACGCGGCCGGTGGGCGGGCGTTCTCGACGTGGAGGCGGGTCGGCGGCGCTCCTTCCTGCTCTTGCGGCAGTCCTACCGTGAGCAAGCGCGGTTCCGTGCGCCACAGCTCGCGCAGCGCCGCGACGACCTTCGGGCAGAACTGTGTGCCTGCGTTGCGCTCGATCTCCGCGAGCGCCGCCATCAGCGGCCGCCCCGAGCGGTACGGGCGGTCGCTCGTCAGAGCGTCCAGCGCATCCGCGACGAAGACGATTCGCGCCGGAAGCGGGATGTCGTCCCCGGCGAGACCGTCGGGATAGCCGGTGCCGTCGATTCGCTCGTGGCTCGAGCGCGCGCACTGCCTGACGATCGGGTCGAGGTCGAGCTCGGCGAGGATGTAGTCGGAGATGAGGGGGTGCGAGCGGATGATCGTCCACTCCTCGTCGTCGAGCGGGCCATCCTTGCGCAGGATCGACTCCGGGATGCCGATCTTGCCGATGTCGTGCAGCAGCGCGCCGATCTCGACCGCCTCGAGCTCCTCGTGCTCGTATCCGAGCCCGCGCGCGAGCCCGACCGCGACCGCGGCCACGCGCTCGGTGTGGCCGCCGGTGTAGACGTCCTTCGCCTCCATGCTGCGCGAGAGCGCCGCGATCGTGTCGCGGTGCGCGCGGCGGAGCTTCGTGTTCGCGTCGCGGATCTCGTCGACCGCCGCCGCGGTCCGCTCGAGGTACTGGCGCACCGAGAGGATCATCAGCGCCGGCGGCAAGGTGAAGGCGACGAGTCCGAGGACACCGATCTCGCGGTAGGCGACCGTCGCCGCCAGCGCGAGCGGCCCGAACAACAGGAAGTGGAAGCGCGCCCAGTGGAACCGCTCCAGCCAGATCGTGCGCCACGCGACGCGCTCGTCGAGGCTCATGGCCAGGCTCAACAGTCCGTTGTTGACGACCACGTAGACGAGGCCGGCGGCGATCGCGCCGGCCGTGCGCCAGGGGCCGAAGGCGTGGAAGGCCAGCGACGCGGCACCGGCCGAGACCGCGTAGTTCGAGAGGTCGAACGCGCCCTTGTAGACCTTCGGGCGGGTACGGAGCCACTGGGCGACGGCCGCGACGCCCGCGATCGCCATCGCCGGCGCCAGCGGGAGGAGGTAGACGCCGGCGAGGATCCCGATCGCGGACACGCCGACGCTGCCCCGCCCGTAGACGCGGATCGAGGACAGCTGCAGGCCGAGCGTGAGCACGACGATCGCCGCCACGCGCCCCGGAGTGCCTGTCAGCGCCGCGCGCAGCTCACCGCCGTCGGCGACGATCGCCGCCGCGGCGAGCGTCCCGAGCGCGGCGATCAGCGCTGCGACGCGCTGGTCGAGCGCTCCCACGTCGACCTTCACGCCGGCAGGTGCGGCGGCTCTCAGCACCTAGCCCCAGGCGTCGAAGCCGTCGTCGGCGGTTCCCGACCACGAGGTCGAGCTCCAGCTGGAGGAGCTCCAGCTCGACGAGCTCCAGCTGGACGAGGTCCAGTCGGCGTACGCGCTCCAGCTCGAGGAGCTCCAGGAGGAGCTGCTCCAGCTCGAGGAGCTCCAGCTGGACGAGCTCCAGCTGGACGAGTCCCAGTTGGATGCGACGGTCGAGCCGGTCAGGCAGTCGGCGCCCGGGGCGCAGACGAGCGCCGGGACGCCCTGGTTCGCGCGGTTCGGCGCGCCCGCGATGTTGTAGGACGAGCTCAGGCTGAGGGCGCCGATATTCGTGTTTCTCGGGTGCGCCCCCTTCTTCGCGATCAGCGCCCACTTGACGTTGTCCGGGCTCCAGTCGGGGTGCCACTGGAAGATGATCGCGGCCGCGCCGGCGACCTGAGGCGCGGCGAAGGACGTGCCGTTGATCTCGGCGTAGCCCGTCGCGACGCGGTTCGCGGCGGGTGCGTCCGCGTCGAGCTCCGAGCTCGCGGGCAGAGGGCCCGCGATGTGGCGCCCGGGGGCGACGAGGTCCGGCTTCTGGAAGCCGTCCATCGTCTTGCCGCCGGAACTCCAGGACGCCAGCGTGTCGTCGCCGGGGCCGCTGGTGCCCATCGTGTCGAAGGCGCCGACGGTGAAGGCGAGGGGGTCGTTGGCGGGCGCGTAGTCGATCGCGCCGGCCGCCGTTCCGCGATTGCCGGCCGCGACGGCGACGAAGACGCCGCTCGCCCAGAGGCGCTCCACCGCCAGGTCGAGCGGGCTGTCCTTGTACGAGCTCTGGACGTTCTCGGTCAGGGAGAGGTTCACAACTCGGATGTTGTAGGCATGGGCGTGGTCGAAGACCCACTTGAGCGCGGTGATCACGTCGCTCGTGTGGACGCCGTTCGGCCGGTTGATGTTGAGCGCGTAGACGGTGGCGGCGGGGGCGATCCCGATGAACCGCCCGTCGGGGCTGTCCCCGGCGGCCACGCCCGCGACGAGCGTCCCGTGGCCGACCGTGTCGTCCAGCGAGCCCGTCTGACCGTCGAGTGCGACCTGGACGAGCCGCGAGCCGAACGCGTCGGACGGCGTGACACCGCTGTCGATCACGGCGATCCCGACGCCGCGGCCGGTCGCGCCGGCCGACCACGCGTTCGCAGCCGAGTCGCGGCCCGGGTAGAGGGTCGCAAGCGACGCGGCAGAGACCGTGCCGACGGCGGAGAAGCGCACCGGAGCGTCGAGCGAGACGAGCGAGACGCCGGGATCGGACCTCAGGGCGGCGAGCCGTCCGGCCCGCACCGTCGTCGCGACGGTGTCGCCGAAGCCGAGGCGCCTGACCGAGGTGCCGTAGCGACCCGCCGCGGCCGCCGCCGACGGGCCGCTGACGATCACGCGCAGGAGCTTGTGGGGCCCGGAGTGCCGCGCAGCGGCCGCGAGCGGCGCCGCAACCGTGGCGTGGTGGAGCGTCGTGCGCGCGCCGGCGGTCGCGCTCCCAACCGTTGCCAGGATGGCCACGAGTACGCCGAGCACGAAGAGCCGCTTGAGTTGACGCCGCATCGAGATCCCCACTTCCGCTGAGGGCCGCCCTCTCCATATGTGCGGGCCGGGTCGGTGCTGCGTCCCCCAGCGGGGTGATTCGCCGGTAGCTTGGGTTCCGAGGTGATCCGGCGAATCGCGCTCCCGCTCGTGCTCGGCGCACTGGCAACCGGGTGCTCGAGCGGGCCCGCCGTCTCGCAGCGCTCGCTGCAGGTGACGGTGCAGAACCCGCCGCCGCCCCCGCGCGGCGCGCTCGTGCTGGGCGGCGAGTCCGGCAGCCGCGCCGTCGCGCTCGCCGTCGGGAACGGCAGGCTGACGGCGACGGTGCTCTCGCCGGAGGGCGGGCCGCAGTCGGGGCTGAAGGTCTCGTTCGCCGTCGGCCGACGGACGATCGGCGCCAGGCCGTGCGGGCCCGGGTGCTACTCGGCGGCCGCGCCCAAGGCCTCGCACGTGGTCGTGCGGCTGAACGGGAGCCCGCCCGTCGCCTTCACCGTGCCGGCCCGTCCGCGGCCGGCGGCCGCGATCGTCGCCCGCGCGGCGAAGGTCACGCGCGCCCTCCGGAGCCTCGTGTACGTCGAGTCGCTGCGCTCCGGCCCGAGCGGCGGCCTGCTGACGACCTGGAGCCTGAAGGCGCCGAACGAGGTCGAGTACCGGATCAAGGGCGGCGCCGACGCGATCGTGCTCGGCACGCGCCGCTGGGATCGCGACCACGCCGGCGCGCGCTGGCGCCGCTCGCAGCAGCTCCCGGCGCTGCGCGTGCCGCAGCCTGCTTGGGGCTCGACGGCCACGAACGCGTACGTGCTCGGCGAGAGCACCGTGGGCGGCAGGCCGGTCTGGGTCGTCTCGTTCGCGAACCCGAACACGCCGGCGTGGTTCACGACCTGGATCGACAGGCGGAGCTACCGCCCGCTGCAGCTCCGGATGACGGCGGCGTCGCACTTCATGTTCCACCGCTACGTCGCCTTCGACCAGCCGCTTACGATCGCGCCGCCGCGATGATGTTCCTCGTCGTCCTCCGCCGCTCGGGCCCCGACTACGACCACTCGAAGCCGCTCGAGCAGCAGTCGGGCTGGCTCGACCACGCGGACTTCATGGACGGGCTCGTCGACGACGGGTTCATCGTCCTCGGCGGCGTGCTCGGCGACGAGGTGCGGACCGCGCACGCCGTCGAGGCGGCGTCCGAAGACGAGGTCCGCGAGCGCTTCGCGCAGGACCCGTGGAGCGGAAGCCACCTGGTGGTCGACTCCGTCGACCGCTGGACGATCCGGCTCGACGGCCGCGCCGGCTAGACCGTCCGCCGAACCGCCTCGAGCACGACCACCCAGGCGGCGGCCGCCGCAGCGAGCGCCACGAGCGCGGCGAGCAGCCGCGCCCTCATCCGCCCGCCTTGTCGAGAAGGGTGACGACGAACGGCTTGCCCTGCGGCGGCGCCACTTCGAACACGAGGCCCCAGTGCCCGACCATCACGAGCGCCGGCGCCGACTTCGAGAAGACGCCGGGCCGCAGCTCGCGGAACCGGTAGCTCTGCTCGCCCATCTCCATGTCGAGCATGTCGAACTTGGTGATCACCTGCGCGCCCGGCACCGGCTTGCCGTCGCGCGTGAGCGCCAGCTGGAACGTGTTCGGCACCGCGGCGCGGTTCGGCGTCACGCGCACCTGCACCTTGTAGGGCTGCTTCGTCACGACCGTCGAGACGGGGCCGGGGCCGACGCGGGCGGCGACGTCCTGGACCTTCGCCAGCGCGCTCGACGGCGGCGCGAGGCTCGAGAGGACGGCGGCCGCGAAGAGCGCCGCGGCGACGAAGACGACCTCGCCCTGGACGAGGCGTCGCAGCACGATCGGAGCGGAGGCGTCGTTGGCCTGCAGCCGCGGCTTCGTCCGCGCGAGGTTGACGGCGGCGAGCAGCAGCGCCGCGCTCAGGAGGCCGAGCTTCCAGAGCAGCGCCTGCCCGTACGAGGTGCTCCAGAGGCTCGCGAGCGTCGGCAGCTCCTCCAACGACTGGCCGACCCCGGTGCCGATCAGGAGCAGCACCGAGCAGAGCGCGACGGTCGAGAAGCGCGGGACGACGTACGCCAGCGCGGCCGCGCGCCCGAGCGCGCCGACCGAGAGCCAGAAGACGACGAGACCGATCAGGCCGCCGATCCAGATCGAGACCGCCGCGAGGTGCGCCACGTCGAGCGGCAGCGACAACCCGCGCGGCGACTTCTGCCCGGCGTGGCCGGCGAGCGCCGGCAGCACGAGCGTCGCGATCGCCGCGGCGAGCGCGGACGGCAGCGCGAGCAGCTCGGCGACGGATCGCACCTGCCGCTCCGGCCGGTCGACCCAGAGCGCGGCGACCGCGGCGACGGCGAACAGCGCGAGCACGAGCTCGAGGTCGAGGAAGTCGCGCCCGAAGCCGGAGTCACGCGCGACCGGCACGATCGCGTTCAGATCCCACACCGAGCGCAGCGTGAACTGGGCCGTCGCGAGCAGGACGTAGACGGGGACGGCCACGAGGGCGACCGCGAGCGCCACGAGGAACGCGACGTTCAGCGACCGGAGCGAGCAACCGCGGACGACCCGCACCACCGGCCGCGCGATCAGCATCCGGAGCGTGAACAGGCCGAGCGCCGTCAGCAGCGAGAGGAACATCACCCAGCGCCCGATCAGCAGCTGTGTCGTCGTCGCCGTCTCGCTCAGCGACGGGATGCGGAACTGCGGCGGAGGTCCGGGGTTCGGCCCGACCGCGAACGTGAAGGCGCCGCGCACCGGGTGGCCGTCCGCGGAGATCACGCGCCAGAAGACGAGGTACCACCCCTCGCCGATACTCCGCAGCGGCGTGACGAGCGTCTGCGGCGCACCGGGCGCGGCCGCCGGCGGGCCGCTCGTCACCTGCTGCCCGGCCGCGTCGGTGACGGAGACGATCGCGAACTTCGGCGCGACCGGCTCGCTGTAGGTGAGCCGCACCTCCGGCGGCGCGGCGTCGACCGTCCCGCTCGCGACCGGCACGGTTCGCAGGAGCGCCGCGTGCGCCCAGGCCGAGGCCGGCAGCACGAGCGCCGCCGCAGCCACGGCTGCCACGAGCCAGGCTCGCCTCACGCGAGCGGCCGGCTCCGCGTCGTCAGGCCGACGATCCCGAGCACGACGCCGATCGCGCCGACGACGAGCGCCACGATCGTCAGCGTCGAGCTCGAGCTGCCGCCGAGGGACGAGACGCCCTCGACCCGCGGCGCCGGCGTGTCGGAGCTCTCGGCGCCGGACCAGTCGACGACCTTGCCGTCCGAGTACGTCTGACGCACGGAGAAGCTGAGCGTCTTGGTCGACGCCAGGCTGCCGCTAAAGCGGAAGACGGCGTCCTCGTCGGTCGGCACGTGGCCGCCCGTCCACGTCACCTTCTGGATCACGCGCGCCTCGCCGGAGCCGCTCGCCCGCTCGGTGCGCTTCCAGCCCGGAGACGGCTCGAACGAGTCGATCGAGAAGCCGTCCGGGACGGTCAGCTCGACCTCGGTCGTGGCCGCGCCTGCTTCCTCGGTCGGCACGGAGAGCGTGAACTGCTGCGCCACCTTGGCCTCGGCGACGGGTGGGCTCACGATCGCGTGCGCCGACGCGGCGCCCGCGTAGACGAGCATGGTCACGGCCGCCGCTGCGGCCGCGGGAACGAGCTTCATGGGTCTCCTTTCGCGTGGTGTCCCGGTCAGGCCGGGAGCGGCGGCCCACGGGACCGCGTCCGCACCGGCACCAGCGCCGGCGCGGCCGAGAGGAGCGGCGCGAAGACGGCGAACGCGACCGGCGCGACGCGGTGGCGGCGCAGCTCGCGGGCGACGGCGCGCGCCCACGCGAGCAGGTGGTCGACCGCCTCCGCGAGCGCGGCGGCGAGCAGCGCCAGCGCGGCGAGCAGCGGGAGCGCGTTGCGGTGCACCGGGCCGACGAGGCACGAGAGCCCGTGGAAGCCGAGCCCGGCGCGCCAGTGCAGGTACGACTCGAAGGTCGCGAACGAGAGGCAGCTCGTGGCGTAGAGCGCCACCGCGCGCAGCGCCGTCCGTCGCAGGCGCAGGCTCGGCGCGACCCGGTCGGGCCGCAGCCGTGCCCGCTCGCGCACGCCGAGGGCGGCGAGCCAGACGACCACGGTCGAGCCGACGGCCGCCACGCCGAGCGATACCAGCGTCACCGTCACCAGGCTCGGCCCGCCGGCCCGGTGCTCGAGCACGCGCGCGAGCGGGCTCGGCGCCAGGGCGTACGCGAGCTGCCGCGCGATCAGGACGAGCAGGGCGACGACGGCCGGCCAGACGAGGAACCGCGCTCTCATCGGACCGGCAGCGTAAACGGCGCCGTGACGATGCGGCCGCGGTCGCGGAACTGCAGGAACAGGCGCCAGGTGCCGGCGATCGGGAGCAGCACGCCGACGTGCAGCTTGCCGGGCCCGGCCGGCTTGCCGGTGACGCTCGTCGCGCCGAGGACGCTCGTGCAGCCCGGCGTGGACGGGCCGCAGACGTGCGTGTGGAAGTAGTCGAGCGAGCCGGCGCGGAAGAAGACCGCGTGGGCGAGCGCGCCGAACCACGGCTTGAAGACGACCGGCTTTCCGGCGGGGTCGGTGACGGTCGCCGTCAGGGTCGCAGGCTCGATCGCGTGGAGCTGCTTCGGCGCCTGCAGCGCGACGTGGTAGCCGGCGAGAGCCTGCGTGGCCCGGAACGGCGGCAGCGGCTGCGGCCGGTAGGCCCCGCCGACGCGCACGTCCTCGTGGAGCTGGAAGTTGCGAGGCGCGCCCTTCGCCCCGGGGTAGGCGTCGACGAGGACACGGTAGGGGCCGGGGGAGGGGAAGACGACGGTCTCGGAGATCGTCCCGTCGGCGTCGATCGGCGGGTGCTTGTGGATGATCGTGCTCAGGTCGTGCTTGACGACGATCAGGTGGATGCCGGTGTGCGGGCCGGCGCCGCGCCTGTAGTCCGTCAGCGGCGCGCCGGAGGGCTGCCGGATCGTGAACGTGACGCGGGCAGGCCCCGGGCGGGCGACGCGCAGGGGCGTGAAGCCGGTGAGCTCGTAGGTGCGCGCGGGCGCGATCGTCGGCGCGGCGACGTTCGACGACGACGAGCAGCCGGCGAGGAGCGCGACCGCGCAGCAGGCAAGGAGAACGCGCCCCATCCGCAGGCAGGATCCCTACATGCGCACACGGCTGTCAAACCGTCACCCGTGAGAGCAGGAGCCCCCGGCGGGGCCGAGTATCATCTTCGAGCTTGTGAAGACATCGCCTACGTCGCCGGCCCCCGTGGCGCCCCTCGATCGCTGCGCGGTCGAATGTGTCGAGCCCGAGCGTGTTGCGGCGGTGCTCGAGCGACTGCCGGCCGAGCCCGTCTTCCAGGACCTGGCGGAGACCTTCCGCGTCCTCTCCGACCCGGGTCGCGTACGGCTGATCTCGGCGCTGCTCGAGGCCGGCGAGCTCTGCGTCTGCGACCTGGCCGCCGTCACCGGCCTCTCGCAGACCGCCTGCTCGCACAACCTGCGCCTGCTGCGCTCGAGCCGTCTCGTGCGCTACCGCAAGCAGGGCCGCAACGTCTACTACTCGCTCGACGACGCGCATATCCGCCTGCTGCTCGAGGTCGGCCTGCAGCACGTCAGCCACGACGAGGCCGGCCGTGGCTGATGTCGAGCAGCGCGAGCTGATCGGCCTCACCCCGGTCGTCACCAGCAGCGGCGCTCGCGCGCTCCCACCGGTTCCTGCGACCGGGCTCGAAGAGCGGGCGAGGCTCGTGCGGCGCGCGCGCCTGCTCGCGTGGGGCGGCAATGCCTGGCACTTCGTCGAGTTCGGGATCGCGCTCGGGGCGGGGATCGCCGCCGGTTCGATCGCGCTCGTCGGGTTCGGCCTCGACTCGGTGATCGAGGCGCTCGCCGGCTTCGTGATTCTCTGGCGCTTCGCGACCAGCCGCGTCCACTCGGAGCGCGCCGAGCGGCGCGCGCAGCAGCTGATCGCAACCAGCTACCTCGTGCTCGCGCTCTACATCGGGATCGAGTCGCTGCGCACGGTGCTCGGGGGCGTCCACCCCGAGGCGAGCCGGGTCGGGATCGCCCTCGCGCTCGTGACCGCGCCGAGCATGCCGTTGCTCGCGCGCGCGAAGCGTCGGGTCGGCAACCGGCTCGACTCGAGCGCGGCCGTGAGCGAGTCCGAGCAGAACATGATCTGCGCCTACCTGTCGGTTGCGCTGCTGGTCGGGCTGGGCGCGAACGCACTCTTCGGGTGGTGGTGGGCCGACCCGGCGGCCGCACTCGCGATCGCCGCCGTCGCCCTGCGTGAGGGCATCGCCAGCTGGCGAGGAGAAGCCTGCTGCGATGCCTGCTGAGCCCCGCCACGCTCACGAGCGGTCCGGAGCGCACGCCGGCCACGCACACGCCGTCACCGCGGACACGAACCGGCGCCGGCTCGGCCTCGCCCTGGCGCTGATCGTCGCCTTCATGGTCGGCGAGGTCGTCGTCGGCATTCTCGCGAACTCGCTCGCCCTGCTCTCGGACGCCGCGCACATGCTCACCGACGCGGGTGCGATCGGGCTGTCGCTGATCGCGCTCACGCTCGCCGCCCGGCCGGCGGGCGGCAACCTCACCTTCGGGTTCAAGCGGGCCGAGATCCTCTCGGCGCAGGCCAACGGTGCGACGCTCGTCGTGCTCGCCGGCCTGATCCTCTACGAGGCGATCCGCCGCCTGGTCGAGCCACCGGACGTCCACGGCTGGGCGGTGCTCGGAGTCGCCCTTGCCGGCATCTTCGTCAACGTCCTCGCCACCTGGCTGCTTGCCGGCGCCAACCGCGAGAACATGGCGGTCGAAGGCAGCTTCCAGCACATCGTGACCGACCTCTACGCCTTCATCGGCACGGCCGCCGCCGGCGTGGTGATCGTCACGACCGGCTTCGTGCGCGCAGACCCGATCGCGTCGCTCTTCGTGGCGGCGCTGATGCTCCGCGCCGCCTACGGCCTGCTCAAGGACTCCGGCCGCGTACTGCTCGAGGCGACGCCCGAGGGAATGGACGCGCAGGAGATCGGGCGGGCGCTCGCATCGCATCCCCAGGTCGTCGAGGTGCACGACCTGCACATCTGGGAGATCGCGACCGGCTTCCCCTCGCTCTCCGCGCACGTTCTGGTGCGTCCCGGCGACGACTGCCACGGCGTTCGCCGAGAGCTCGAGACCTTGCTGCACGACCGCTTCGCCGTCGACCATACGACCCTGCAGGTCGACCACTCGTCGACGAACCGACTTCTCCCGGTCGGCGCCGTCAGACGGCAGGACGAAAAGTGAACGAAGCGCAGTGATGGACGCTGACCGGCCGCTCGATCTCTCGTTACCCTGACGCAGCGGTGCTGCTCGCGCATTCCTCCGCTTCGTGGGAGACGCCGCCGGCGGTGGTCGTGGGCGCGGTCGTCGCGGCCGCCCTCTTCGGCCAGGCGTTCGTCCGCCTCCACCGCCGGCGGCCGGACCACGCGCCGTGGAGCCGGGTGCTCCTGTTCGGCGCCGGGCTCGCGCTGCTCGTGCTGCCGCTGGTCTCGCCCCTCGACGGGCTCGCCGACGACGAGCTGCTCTCGGCGCACATGCTCCAGCACGTGCTGATCGGCGACGCGGCGATCGCGCTGCTCGTGGTCGCGGTGCGTGGCCCGCTCGTCTTCTTCCTGCTGCCGCCGCGCGTGCTGAAGCCGCTCGCGTCGTTCCGCCCGCTGCGCTCGCTGCTCGGCGTGCTGATGACGCCGCTCGTCGCGCTCGGCCTCTGGACGGCGGCGATCTACGCCTGGCACATCCCGGCCGGCTACGACTACGCCGCCGCGCACCCGCTCGTGCACGACCTCCAGCACCTGAGCTTCGTCGTCGCCGGGACGCTCGTCTGGATCCAGCTCGTCGACCCGGCGCGGCGCGGGCGCCTGCGCCGGCCGCAGCGGATCTTCTTCGCGCTCGCGATGATCGCCCTGATGCAGCCGCTGGTCGACGTGCTGCTCTTCAGCTCGAGCCCGGTCTACCCGCGCTACACCGGCGCGCACGGCCTCTCCGCCCTCACCGACCAGCGGCTGGCAGGCGCCGTGATGATGACCGAGCAGCTGCTCGTGCTCGGCATCTGCGTCGCGCTGCTGCTCCGGCCCTACGTCCGCGAGCGGAGCCGCAAGCCCGCCTTCACGTGAGCGTCGCGGCGCCGAGCTCGTTCAGCTTCGAGCCGCTCTTCTTCGCGCTCGCCCTGGCCGGCGGCTACGGCTACTGGCGGCTGGCGCGGACGGTCGAGCGGCCCTCCGCCTTCAGGGCGACGCTCTTCGCGCTCGGCCTGGTGCTGATCGCGATCCCGGTCAACTCGCCGCTCGAGACGATCGCGATCCACTTCCTGCTGCTTGTCCACCTGCTGCAGAACGTGATGATCGCCGACTGGGCGCCGCCGCTGCTCGTGCTCGGCCTGACGCCGGCGATGCGGGCGGCGGTCGCGCGGCGCGGCGGCCGCTGGCTCGCGCGCCTGACGCGCCCGCGCTTCGTGCTGCCGTTCTGGGTGCTCGTCTGGTACGGCGTGCACCTGCCGGGGTTCTACGACTTCGCGCTGCGCCACCCGCTGGTGCTGAACGTCGAGCACCTGCTGCTGCTCTTCGCCGGGCTCGTCTTCTGGTGGCCGGTCTTCTCGGAGCTGCCGCAGCATCTCTCGACCGCGCTCAAGCTGGCGTACCTCGGCGCCGCGTACGTCGGCTCGGCGTTCCTCTCGCTCGCGCTGATCTTCTCGGCGAGCGCGTTCTACGGCTTCTACGAGGCGGCGCCGAGGCTCTGGGGGCTCTCGCCGCAGAAGGACCAGAACCTGGGCGGGATCCTGATGAACGGCGAGCAGATGATCGTCTTCTTCGCCGCGCTCTCGTACTTCCTGATGCGGCTCCTCTCCGAGGAGGAGGAGGCGCAGCGGGCGCTCGAGGGCCGATGAGGCGCGCGCTCCTGCTCGCGGCCCTCGCCGCGCTCGTCGCGGTGCCGGCCGCCTCGGCCAACGGCGACCCCGCGAGCGACGTGCTGCTCACGCAGCAGGTCTTCGTCGGCCCCGAGGTGCCGGTGCAGAAGTCCGACCTCGACGCGCTCCAGAAGACGGTCGCCGCCGCGAACGAGCAGGGCTTCCCGATCCGCGTCGCCGTGATCGCCTTCACGGGCGACCTCGGCACTGCCGTCAGCCTCTGGCGCAAGCCGCAGGACTACTCGAAGTTCCTCGGCAGCGAGATCGCGTTCGTCTACGCGAAGCGGCTGCTGGTGGCGATGCCGGCGGGCTTCGGCGTCTACTGGCCGCGCCGGTCGACCGCGGCCGAGCAGCGGGCGCTCCGCGGCGTGCAGCCCGGGCAGACTCCGGACGCGCTCGTCAAGTCGACGACGCAGGCCGTGCGGACGCTCGCCGCGGCGCAGGGCGTGAAGCTGCCGACCTACACGGCGAAGAGCACCGCGACGCGGGACCGGTTGATCATCGCCGCCGCTGGAGTGGCGATCCTGCTGCTCATCCTCGTCCCGGCCCGCAAGCGGCTCAGGGCCCGCGGCGGCGGCCGCTCGCCGTCCGCCGAGGCCGGCGCGGACTGACGCCCGCTAGAGCCCGAGGTGGCGCGCGATCACCATGCGCTGGACCTCGTTGGTGCCCTCCCCGATCTCCAGGATCTTCTGGTCCCGATACAGGCGGGCGATCGCGGACTCCTCCATGAACCCGTAGCCCCCGTGGATCTGGAGCGCGGCGTTCGCGGCGCGGTGCGAGAGCTCGCCCGTGTAGAGCTTGGCCATCGCCGCCTCCCGCGCGAACGGCCGGCCCTGGTCCTTCAGCCACGCCGCCTTGTACGTCAGCGCTCGGCCGGCCTCGATCTCGACGGCCATGTCGGCGAGCTGGAACTGGATCGCCTGGAAGCTCGCGATCGGCCGGCCGAACTGCTCGCGCTCCTTCGCGTAGCCGTAGGCGAGGTCGTACGCGCCCTGCGCCAGGCCGACGCCCATCGCGGCGACCGAGATCCGGCCGCCGTCGAGGATCTCGAGGAACTGGCGGAAGCCCTGGCCGCGCTCGCCGAGCAGGTTCCCCTCCGGCACGGCGGCGTCGCGGAACGAGAGCTCGCGCGTGTCGGAGGCGCGCCAGCCGAGCTTGTCCATCGGCGCCGAGATCTCGTAGCCGGGCGTGCCGTTCGGGACGACCAGGTTCGAGATCTCGTCCTCGCCGGTGCGGGCCGTGATCGTGACGCAGGCGGTGATGTCGGTGCCGGCGTTGGTGATGAAGATCTTCGAGCCGTTGACGACCCACTCCCCGTCGCGCAGCTCGGCCGTCGTGCGCGAGGCGGCGGCGTCGGATCCGGCGCCGGGCTCGGTCAGGCCGAACGCGGCGAGCCGGCGGCCGCTCGCGAGGTCGGGCAGCCACTCGCGCTTCTGCTCCTCGGTGCCGAAGAGCAGGATCGGCATCGTCCCGAGCGACGTGTGGGCCGCGAGCGTGATCGCGACCGAGGAGTCGATCCGCGTCAGCTCCTCGACGGCGATCGCGTAGGAGAGCGTGTCGGCGCCCGCGCCGCCGTACTCCTCCGGCACGGGCATGCCCATCAGCCCGAGCTCGGCGAGCTCGGCCACGAGCTCGTACGGGAAGCGGTGCTCGCGGTCGAGCTCGCCGGCCACCGGCGCGACCTTCTGCTCCGCGAACTCGCGGACGGTCGAGCGGACGAGCTCCTGCTCGGGCGTGAGGTCGAAGTTCACTCGGCGAGTCTGGAGGCCAGCTCGACGATCAGCCGCACGCCGTAGCCGGTACCCCCGCGCTGGCTCATGTAGTCGCCGCGCGAGCGCTCGAGGAAGGCAGGCCCGGCGATGTCCATGTGGGCCCACGGCCCGTCGCCCGCGAACTCCTCGAGGAACGCGGCGGCGAGCACCGCGCCCGCCTGCCGCAGGTCGGAGGAGTTCTTCATGTCGGCGAACGCCGAGTCGACGTAGCGGCGGTAGCGCGCGTGCATCGGGAACGGCCACGCGTGGTCGCCGCTCGCCTCGCCGGCCTCGACGACCTGTCGCTTCCAGTCGTCGTCGTTCGCGAAGACGCCGGCGTAGAGGTCGCCGAGCGCGACCTCCATCGCGCCCGTCAGCGTCGCCAGGTCGAGCAGGTGCGTCGCTCCCTGCTGCCGCGCGTACCAGAGCGCGTCGGCGAGGACGAGCCGGCCCTCGGCGTCCGTGTTCGTGATCTCGATCGTCTTGCCGTTCGCGGCCGTGACGATGTCGCCTGGCCGGTAGGCGTGCCCGCTCGGCATGTTCTCCGTCGCCGCCGCCACCGTGAGCACGCGGACGGGGAGGCCCAGCTCGGCGATCGCGCCCGTCGCCTCGATCACCGCGGCGCCGCCGGCCATGTCGCCCTTCATGTCCTCCATGTGCAGCGCCGGCTTGAGCGAGATGCCGCCGGTGTCGAACGTGATCGCCTTGCCCACGAGGCCGAGCACGACGTCGGCGCGCGCGGCCTCGGGCGGGTCGTAGCGGAGCACGACGAGCCGCGCGGGATTGTCGCTCCCCTGCGCGACCGCGGCGAAGGCGCCCATGCCCTGGGCCTCGATCTCGTCGGGACCGAGGGCCTCGGCGGTGAGGTGCTCGACCGACGACGCGATCTCGCGGGCGCGGTCGGCCAGGCGCTCGGGCGTCAGCTCGTTCGGCGGGCTGTTGACGAGGTCGCGGGCGCGGTTCGTCCATGCCGCGACCGTCTCCGCGCGCGCGGCCGCGTCTGCGAGCCCGTCGCCGGTGCCGCACAGGACGAGGCGGGCGAGCTTCGGCTTCGGCTCGTCGCGCTTCCAGCGCGCCGTGGCGTAGGCGCCGAGCTCGGTTCCCTCGACGATCGCGCGCGCCTGCTCGCCGGCCGGCAGCGGCAGCGAGTCGTCCAGCGCCCACGCGAGCGACTCGGCGAAGCCTGAGGTCTGGCGCGCGACGGCCGCGGCGGCGGTGCGCAGCGAGTCCGCGTCGACGGCGTCGCCGACGCCGGCCACGGCCACGCGCGCGGCGGCGAGCTTGTCGTCGACGTGGACGATCGCGGCGCGACCGGCGTCCCGCTGCAGCTCGCCCTCGTCCGCCAGCCGTCCGAGCAGCCCGCCGAGCGCCGAGTCGATTCCTGCGGCGGCGCCCGCGAGCCCGTCTCTGCCGGCGAGCGGGACGGCGACGACGTCTGCTTCGACCTGCTCCGGCGCGACCGCCTGAACCTCGACTCGCATCGCCGCGCGATGCTAGCCGACCGCCTTCCTAGGCTGCCGCCTCATGCGAGGGGTTCACAGATTCCGCCGGGTAGCCGATAGAAGCTTCGTGGCGCGCGGCACGTCACTCCGGCAGCTGCGACCGGCCCGGTTCCGGCGGAGTCGCGTTCCCGCGACCGCCGAGGAGCTGGCGGCCCGGCTCGAGCTCCTCGTGGCCGAGCGGCAGGAGCTGCGGCGGCGCTGCGCGAGCGCGAGGGCGCTCGAGCGGAACCGCCTCCGGATCGCGCGCACCCAGTGGGAGCTCGGGCACGTGCTGATCGACCGCCACCTGCAGCCGGTCGAGAGCGCCGCCTAGCACCGTCGCCGCCGGATGACGGGCCTCAGCGCGGGAGCGTCAACGCGACGATGCGGCCCCGCGGCGCGAAGTCGACGGCCCAGGCGGCGCGGCGGCCCACCACCGAGAGGCCGATCGGTTCACCTTTCGCACGCCAGAGGAGCGTCGGCTGTCGGCGTCCGAGGACGTAGATCGAGTTTCCGACCCGGTAGACGAGTCCGCCCGGTCCGATGGCGACGTCAGAAGCCCTCGACGGAACTGCGCTCGCGAGCTCGAGGGCTCCGGCGCGCGCGTCGTAGCGCTCGACCGCCATCGTCCCGTCATGGCGCTGCACGAGCACGGCCAGCTTCGGCCAAGAGAGCGCGATCTCACGAACCGTTCCGAGCGGGAAGACCTGCGAGACCAGTGTTCCGTTCGCGTCGAAGACCTTCACCGGACCGTTCTCGGCCTGCACGGGGTCGGCGCCGACGGTCGACGTCTGGTCGGCCGGCGGGAGCACCGCGATACGTTCCCGGGAGACGGCAAGTGGCCGCGGCACGACCCACGCGTCGCCTTGGTCCGAATAGAGCGCGGTCGGCGCGCTGACGCCGGCGATCGTTCGCAGCACCGTGGGCCGGTCGGGCGAAGGTCGGGTCACTTGCGCGAACGTGCCGCCCGAGACCTTCTGCAGCCAGGCGTCGCCGCCCATGATCGGGATCGGGCGTAGCTCGAGTTCCGCGTCGAACACGGTCGCGCCGTCGCCCGCGAGCCCGGCGAAATAGCGCTCCGTGCCGCCGCAGTACCACGGATCGCCGGTCCCGAGCGTCGCGACCGACGTCGCGCGCCTGCGGCCGTGAACCCTCAGATCGGCCGGAGAGCTGGTCTTGAGCACGATCTCCAGCGAGTTCCCGCCCCAGTACTCGGTCCACACGGCGCGCTCGCCGGCAAGGGCGAGGAGGGTGGGCCATTGGTTGGCGCGCCGACCGCCACCTGCCGACCAGCCCAAGAGCCAGCGCTTGCCCGTCGAGATGCGCTGGAGCTCGACCCTCCGGCTGGAGTCGACCCATGCGATCGCGCCCGAGTCTTGCGTGAACGTCTCGATCGAGTCGTTCGCGATCGCCAGCGTGCGGGGCTTCGGGGCGGTCTCGCGTGGCGTCGGCCGAGCCGCCGCACTCGCGGAGAGCGAGAGCACGAACACCAAGAGCACCACGGCGACCACCGTCCGCCGCGCGGCAACGAGCGGATTCATGGGTCGCCGGAACTCCGTAGCTCGAAGGGGCCTAGACCTCGGACCACTCGGACGGTCGCCACGGCGCGAGCTCGACCTCGACGGTGACCGCGTTCCGGCGCGACGCCTCCGGCACCGTCTCCGACAGGCCGAGGTGCTTCGCCAGGAACGGCGCGAGGTAGCGGCCGACGATCTTCGCCGGCGGCCACCAGAGCGGCTCCGTGTCGACCATCGAGGCCGGCGTCCCGGGCTCGGCGCGCAGGAAGCGCGGCACCATGCCGGTCAGCAGCAGCCCGCGGAGGACCGGCCGGAACGGCTGCGGGTCGACCGGCAACCCGGCGCGCGCGGCGATCGACTCGGCGGCGGCATCCGCCTGCTGCGCCGCGATTCCGCCCTGCTTGAGCGGGAACGTCGTCGCGTCGCCGGCCGCCCAGACGTCGACCTCGCCTGCGACCTGCCCGTAGTCGTCCGTCGGGATGAAGCCCTGCGAGTCGTGCGGCACGCCTGCGATCCGCGGCCCCTCGAGGCGCGGCAGCGCGACTGCGACGTCGGCCTCGACCACGCCGTTGGGCGCCGTCGTCAGCACGCCGTCGCTGAACGCGAGCGGCGTCGCGCTGGTGACGAGGCCGATCCCGCGAGCCGCGAGCAGCTGGGAGACGGCGTCGCTGGCCGCGCTGCCGAAGAGCGCGAGCGGCGCGTCCTCGGCCGTGACGACGATGACGTCGACGCCGGAGGAGCCCTCGTCCACGAGCCAGGCCCGCGCGAGCAGGGCGAGCTCGTAGAGCGGCAGCGCCCAGGCGGCGCCCGCGGGCACGGCGAAGACGATGCGGTCGATCTCGCCGGTCGCGGCGCGGTCCATCACGCGCTCGAGCCCGTCGGCCTCGTTCGGGCCGCGGAAGCACAGCGCGCCGGGAACGGCGGTGACGGGCACGGCGCCCGTCGCGAGCAGCAGCTCGTCGTACGGGATCGTGTCGGAGGAGGCGGTGCGCGCGACCCGATTCTCGGCGTCGACGTCGGTCACGATCGCCTGCCGGAAGCGCGCGCCTGCGGCCTCGGCCAGCCGGCGGAGCGGGAACGTCCGCACGCTGCCGTGGCCGAACGGCTCCGCGACCAGCATCGGCCGGTAGGTGAAGTCCTCGTCGGGGGCGACGACCTCGACGTCGATCGCCTCTGGCGCGAGCGCTCGTAACGCGAGCGCGCCCTCGAGCGCTGCGACTCCGCCTCCGACGATGACGACGTTTGTGCGTTCGGCCATTTCCGCCACCTCCCGCGACCAGTGTGGGCCCGGGGCCGCCGGCGGCCATCGGCGCAAACCGCTGATCCTGCTCAGGGATTTTCCGTAGATACGCTCGGGCCGTGCGGGCGGAAGTCGACAGGCGGGCGATGGCGGCGCTCTCCGCCGGCCACTGTGCGACCGACTTCGCGAACGGCGCGCTGCCGGCGCTGCTGCCGTTCATGGTCGACCGCTTCTCGCTCTCCTACACGCTCGCGGCCGTCGTGATGCTCGCCTCCGCCGCGTCGTCGTCGCTCGTGCAGCCGCTCTTCGGCGCCTGGTCGGACCGGCGCGGCCTGAGCTGGCTGCTGCCGGCCGGCGTCGCCCTCGCCGGGATCGGGATCGCGCTGGCCGCGGCGGCGCCCTCGTACTGGCTCGTGCTCGTGCTCGTGGTCGTCTCCGGCCTGGGCGTCGCCGCCTACCACCCGGAGGGCTCGAAGTTCGCCGCCTACGCCAGCGGCCGCAGGCGTGCGAGCGGGATGAGCCTGTTCTCGATCGGCGGGAACGTCGGCTACGCGCTCGGGCCGACCGCGACGACGCCGCTGGTGCTGGCGCTCGGCCTGACCGGCGGCTTGCTGCTCGCGCTGCCGGTGCTCGCGGTCGCGGTCGCGTTGCTGCTCGTGCTGCCGTTCCTGCGCGGCTTCGTCCCGGAGCCGGGGTCGCGCTCGGTCGCGTCCGGCAAGGACCGCCCAGGCGCGCTCGCGCTGCTCCTCGGCGTGATCGCCTTCCGCAGCGTGGCGTGGTTCGGGCTGATCACCTTCGTGCCGCTGTGGGAGGTCTCGCTCGGCAACTCGAAGTCGCACGGCTCGCACCTGCTCTCGCTGATGTTGCTCGCCGGCGGGCTCGGCACGCTCGCGGCCGGGCCGATCGCCGACCGGATCGGCCGCCGCCCGGTCGTGATCGCGAGCATGGCCGCGACGGCGCCCCTGACTCTCGTCTACGTCCTCGTCGGCGGCGTCCCCGGCGCGGTCGCGCTCGCGCTCGTCGGCGTCTGCGTGATCTCGACCTTCGGCGTGACGATGGTGATGGCCCAGGAGTACCTGCCGCACCGCATCGGGATGGCGTCGGGCCTGTCGATCGGCCTCTCGATCGGCCTCGGCGGGGTGGCGGCCGTCGGCCTCGGAGCGCTCGCCGACTCGGTCGATCTGCGCTCCGCGATGTACGCCGCGGCGGCCGCGCCGCTCGCGGGCCTCGTGCTCGCGCTGCTGCTGCCGTCGAGCCGTCCGCAGACGCGCCTCGAGCCCGAGCCCGTTCTGTAATCTCGCGGGTCATGGAGCCCAGGGAGTTCTTCGAGACGCTCGAGTCCCGCGTCGACCAGACGAAGGCGAAGGGGATGACGGCGAGCTACAAGTTCGACATCGACGGCGCCGGCACGTGGCTCGTGGACGTCGACGACGGCAAGGTCAGCGTCAACGAGGGCGACGGCGACGCCGAGTGCACGATCTCGGCCTCGGCCGAGACGTTCCGGAAGATCGCGAGCCGCGAGCAGAACCCGACGGCGGCCTACATGTCCGGCAAGCTGAAGGTGAAGGGCGACATCGGCCAGGCGATGAAGCTCCAGAAGCTCTTCTGAGCCTTCAGGGCTAGCTACTCATCGAGCTCGACCAGGACGTCGCCGCCCGCGACGCTCTCGCCTTCGCTGACGCGCACCGCGCGCACGACGGCCTCGTAGGGCGAGACGACCGGCGTCTCCATCTTCATCGCCTCGAGCACGACGAGCGGCTGCCGCGGCTGGACGCGGTCGCCCTCGGCCGCGAGCACCTTGATCACCGTGCCGGGCATGGGCGCGGTGAGCGTCGACTGCTCGTGCCCCGCGTGGTCGACGGCCGCGCCGAGGTCCGGCGGCGGAGCCGGCGGGGGAGGCGGGAGGTTGAGGCGGAAGCTGCCGCGCCAGGGCCGATCCGGCAGGCGCAGAGGCGGCGGCGAGAGCGGCGGGTGCTCGGTGAGGAACGCCGTCGTCGTCTCGCCTGCGCGCAGGGCCGGGTGCGCGACGAGCCAGCGCAGGAACGGCAGGTTGGTGACGACGCCGACGACCTCGGTCTCGGCGAGCGCCGCGGCGAGCCGGTCGAGCGCGTCCGCCCGCGTCGAGCCGTGCGCGATCAGCTTGGCGATCATCGGGTCGTAGCCGGTGCCGACCTCGTCGCCCTCGGCGACGCCCGCGTCGACGCGGACCCCGTCCGGCAGGCGCATGCGCTCGACGCGTCCGGCCTGGGGCAGGAAGGTCGTCGGATCCTCGGCGTAGAGCCGCACCTCGACGGCGTGCCCGACGATCCGCGGCTCCGCGGTCAGCGGCTCGCCCTGCGCGATCCGGATCTGCTCGGCGACGAGGTCGGCGCCGGAGACGAGCTCCGTGACCGGGTGCTCGACCTGGATGCGGCCGTTCAGCTCCAGGAACCAGAAGTCGCGCCCATCGAGCATGAACTCCGCAGTGCCGGCGCTGCGGTAGCCGATCTTCCGCGCGAACGCGACCGCGGCGTCGCTCATCCGCGCGCGCAGCTCCGGGTCGAGCGCGGGCGAGGGCGCCTCCTCGAGCACCTTCTGGTGGCGCCGCTGCACCGAGCACTCGCGCTCGCCCAGGGCGACGACCGTTCCCTGCGAGTCGCCGAGCAGCTGGATCTCGACGTGCCGCGGCCGCTCGACGTATCGCTCGCAGAAGACGCGGTCGTCGCCGAAGGCCGCCTGTGCCTCGCGCCGCGCCGCGCCCAGCGCCTGCTCGAGCTCGTCGGGCGACCGGACGACGCGCATCCCGCGCCCGCCGCCGCCGGCCGCCGCCTTGATCATCAGCGGGAAGCCGATCTCGTCCGGCTCGCCCTCGGGCACGACCGGCACGCCGGCCTCGCGCGCCAGGCGCTTCGCCTCGAGCTTGTCCCCGCCGGCTCGCAGCGCCGCCGGCGGCGGCCCGATCCACGTCAGCCCGGCCGCCTCGACCGCCTCGGCGAACGTAGCGTTTTCGGCGAGGAAGCCGTAGCCGGGATGAATCGCGTCGGCGCCGGCCTCGCGGGCGGCGCGCACGTGCTCGGATCCGTCGAGGTACGACGAGATCGGCACCGTCTCGTCCGCCGAGCGTGCGTGCAGCGAGCCCGCGTCGTCCTCGGGCGCCACCGCCACCGTGGCGATCCCGAGCGACCGGCACGCACGGAAGACCCGCAGCGCGATCTCGCCGCGGTTCGCTACGAGGAGCCTCCGGATCGCCACCCTGGGAGGCTAATGGGACGGGACGGCCCGGATGGCCGGGCCGTCCCGCGGGGTGGTGTTACCCAGCCGGAGCTCCGCCGCCAGCAAGGCTGCAGAGCAGGCTGCCGAGGATCCCGCCGGTCGAGTCGGTGGTGATCACGAGATGCACCGTGTCGAGGTGCACCATCAGCCCGAGCAGGTTCAGGTCCAGCGGGCCGAGCGTCAGGTCGAGGACGTTGCAGATCGCCAGCGGCGACTTCGTCGTCGCGAGCGTCGTCACGCCACTCGAGGTGGTCTTCTGGTAGAGCGGCACGCTGAAGCTAAGGCCCTTCGTCGCCAGCCCGCTGCGGTTCGCGGCCTTGTTCAACGACTTCACGGCCTTCATGCTGGTGAGACCGCCTGCCTTGCCCGCGAGCGAGCAGAGCAGGCTGCCGAGGACGCCGCCGTTCGAGTCGGCGGTGATC
>DASSMZ010000085.1:0-16272 GCA_035688325.1 Gaiellaceae bacterium | reverse complement strand
GCGGCGGCGAACACGTCCTCGACCAGGCGCTGCGCGGTAGGCGGGTCGAGGTGGGCCGTCGGCTCGTCGAGCACGAGCACCTGTGCGTCCGTCAGGAGCGCCCGCGCGAGCGTGATGCGCTGGCGCTGGCCGCCCGAGAGCTCGCGGCCCTGCTCGCCCACCTCGGTGTCGAGCCCGTCCGGGAGCGATCGCACCCAGTCGAGGATCCTCGCCGCGCGCAGCGCCGACTCCAGCTCCGCGTCGGTCGCGTCCGGCCGCGCGAGCAGCAGGTTCGCGCGGATGCTGGTCGAGAACAGGTGCGCGTCCTGGCCCGACACCGCGATCGTGCGGCGCACGTCCTCGAGTCGATAGTCGCGCAGGTCGCGCCCCGCGACGGTCACGTGCCCCGACTCGGGGTCGACGAACCGGAGCAGGAGGTTCGCCACGGTCGTCTTCCCGCTGCCGCTGCGCCCGAGCAGGGCGACGCGCCGGCCGGGCTCGAGCGTGAGGTCGAGTCCGTCGAGGGCGAGCCGCTCGCCCGGCGCGTAGCGGACGGCGACGTCCTCCAGTGCGACCGTGAACGGCGCCTGCGGCGGCGGGAGTGGCTCGGCCGGGCCGGCGACGGCGGACTCGCGGTCGATCAATTCGAGGATCCGTCCTCCGGCAGCGACCGTCACCTGCAGCTGGCGAAGCGCCTCCGGCAGCGGCTGCGCGGCCTCGAAGGCGGCCAGCGCCGCGAGCGCGAGGAGCGCGATCAGAACCCGGTCGAGGCGGCCGCCCGCATGGGCGGAGACCGCGGCGGCGAGGACGCCCGAGACGGTGAGCCCGGTGATCACGAGGCGCAGCCCGTCGCCCGTGCCGTCGGCCGCGGCGGCGCGGCGTGCCACCCGTACGAGGCGCCGGTCGACGTCGCGCAGCCGCTCGAGGCGGTCGTCTCTGCGCCCGTACGCGACGAGCTCCTCGCTGCCCGTGAGCGTCTCGACGAGCTCGGCTCCGAGCTCGCCTCGCGCGGCGGCCTGGCGGCGCGACGACCGGGCGGCGAGCGCGGCCGCGGCGGCCGGAACGACGATGCCGGCTACGGCGAGCCCCGCCGCCAGCACGAGCGCCGCGGCCGGCAGGATGGCGGCGAGCACGCCGACCGCACCGGCGCCGGCGGCGAGCGCGACCGCCGGCGGCAGCAGGCCGCGCAGGTAGAGGTTCTGCAGCGAGTCGACGTCGGCGACGAAGCGGGCGAGCAGGTCGCCGTGCCGCCCGTCCTGGAGCTGGGTCGGCGAGAGCCGCTCGATCCGCTCGTACACCCGCGCGCGCGCGTTCCCGAGGCTGCGGAGGGCGACGTCGTGGGAGGCCAGCCGCTCGAGGTAGCGCACGATCGGCCGGCCGAGCCCGAAGAAGCGGACACCTACGATCGCGGCCGTCAGCGACAGCACCGCGGGCCGTTCGGCCGCCCGTGAGATCAGGTAGCCGGCGGTCGCCATCAGGCCGACGCCGAAGAGGATCGTGAGCGCGCCGAGCAGCGCCGCGAGCGCGAGCCGCGAGCGGCGTACGCCGCCGAGGGCGGCGAGCCGGCGGACGGTCGCGATCACGCAGCCTCCTCGCGCACGCTCGTGCCACCTTCGAGTAGCACGATTCGGTCGGCATGCGCGACGAGCTCCGGCCGGTGCGCGATCAGGAGCACCGTCCGGCCGGCGCACAGGCGCTGCACCGCCTCGGCGACGACGCCGGCGCTCGTCGGGTCGAGATCCGCGGTCGGCTCGTCGAGGATCACGAGCGGGGCGTTCCGCACGAACGCCCGCGCGAGCGCGATCCGGCGCCGCTCGCCGGCCGAGAGCGGTCGCCCGCCGTCGCCGACCAGCGTCTCGTAGCCCGACGGGAGCGCCTCCACGAAGCGGGACGCCCCGGCGAGCGTCGCGGCGTCGCGGATCGCCCGGTCGCTCGCCCGCTCGTCGCCGAGCCGGATGTTGTCGGCGACCGTCCCGCGGAAGATCGTCGGCTGCTGGGGAACCCACGCGACCAGGCGCCGCCAGAGCTCGGCACGGCAGTCCGCCAGGTCGATCCCGCCGACGGTGACTCGGCCGACCGTGGGCACGGCCAACCGGAGGAGCAGCCGCGCGACGGTCGACTTGCCGGCGCCGCTCGGGCCGACGAGCGCGACCGTCTCCTCGGGGAGCAGCTCGAGCTCGAACCGGTCGAGCACCGGCGCGGGCCGCGCGGGATAGGCGAACGAGACCGCGTCGAAGCGGACGGGGACGTCGCGCGGGCTCGGCGGCACGAGCCGCCCGCCGGCGTCGACCGCCGCGGGCCGGTCGAGCAGCTCGAACATCCGCTCCGCGACCGCAAGGCCGTCGGCGCTGGCGTGGAACTGCGCGGCCAGCTGGCGCAGCGGCAGGTACAGCTCGGGCGCGAGGACGAGCACCGTCAGGCCCGCCTGCAGGCCGAGGCCGCCGTTCGTCAGGCGCACGCCGACCGTGACGGCGACGAGCGCCACCCCGAGCGTCGCCGCCAGCTCGAGCACCGAGCCGGACAGGAACCCGACCCGCAGTGTCGCCATCGTCGTCCGCTGGTACCGCTCGCCGACGTCGGCGAGGACCTTTGCCTGCCGGTGGCCGGCGTTGAATGCCTGCAGAGTCGGCAGGCCGCGGACGACGTCGAGGAAGTGGCCCGAGAGCGAGCTCAGGGCGTGCCAGCGCTCCCGCGTCCGCTCCTCGGTGTAGCGCCCGATCAGCCACATGAACACGGGGACGAGCGGCAGCGTGAGCAGCATCACGCCGGCCGAGACGAGATCCGTCGCCGCCACCCACGCCAGCACGGCGACCGGCACGACCGTCGCGAGCACGAGCTGGGGCAGGTAGCGGGCGAAGTACGCCTCGAGGCCCTCGACGCCTTGCACCGCGGAGGCCGCGACCTCGCCGGCCCCCACCCCGTCGAGCGCGGCCGGCTGGTCCCGCAGCCTGCGCTCCACGACCGCGAGCCGCAGCTCCGAGAGAACCGACGCCGCCGCCCGCCGGCCCGCGAGCTCGAATCCCCACGAGAGGATGCCGCGCGCGGCGAAGGCGAGCGCCAGCAGCACGAGATCGCGGGACACGGCGTGCAGTGACGCGCCGGCGAAGGCCCGCGCCACGATCCGGGCGAGCAGCGTCGCTTGGACGAGCACGAGCAGCCCGCTCGCCAGCCCGAGGGCGACGTCGACGCCGAGGAGCCGGCGCACCGGCCGCGCGCTGCGCAGGAGCCGCGGGTCGAGCGCGCGCATGCTCAGGCCGCGGGCGAGCCGCCGGTCGGGGGCGCGGACGCCAGCGGCGGTAGCTCCACCTCGCGGCCGCCGACCCGGGCGCGGAAGACGTGGTACGTCCAGCCCTGGTAGACCAGCACGAGCGGCACGAAGATCGCGGCGACGACGCTCATCAGCACGAGCGTGTAGTGCGCCGAGGAGGCGTTGTCGACGGTCAGGCTGTTGCCGAAGCTCGGGCTCGACACCATCACGCGTGGGTACAGGCTCGTGAAGATCGTCGCCACCCAGAGCGCGGTCGCGAGCGCGGTGGCCGCAAACGCCCAGCCGCTTCGGCGCAGCAGCACGAAGAGCACCGCGAGCGCGACGGCGGCGATCCCGAGCGCGGCCGGCAGGATCGGCGGGAAGACGCTCTTGTCGTTCCGGTCGACCGCGACGGCGACGGTCAACGAGAGGAAGGCGGCGACCCCGAGCGCCGCGACGACCGAGAGCCGGCGGGCAGCCGCGGAGGCGCGCTCGCAGAGGTCGCCGAGCGTTCGCAGCGTGAGGAAGGTCGCCCCGTGGAAGGCGAAGAGCACGACCACCGTCGCGCCGCCGAGCACGGTGTAGCCGCTGAAGAGATCCCAGAAGCTCCCGGTGAAGTCACCGCTCGAGTCGATCGGGAGGCCGTAGAGCAGGTTCGACAGGCCGACCCCCCAGACCAGCGCGGCGCCGAAGCTGCCGAGGGCGTTCGCCCACATCCAGACGGCGCGCCACCGTGGGCTCTCGCTCTTCTCCCGCCACTCGAACGACACCACGCGGATGATCAGGAAGAAGAGGACGAGCAGCAGCGCCAGGTACAGCCCCGAGAACATCGCGCCGTACCACGCGGGGAAGGCGGCGAAGGTCGCGCCGCCCGCGATCACGAGCCAGACCTCGTTGCCGTCCCAGACAGGCCCGATCGTCTCGAACATCTCGCCGCGCTCCTGCTCGTCGCGCGGCAGGAACGGGAGCAGCATGCCGACGCCGAAGTCGAAGCCCTCCAGCACGAAGTAGGCGCTCCAGAGGAACGCGATCAGGCAGAACCAGAGCGTCTGCAGGTTCATCAGTAGCTCACCACCGCGGCCGGCAGCTCCTCCTGCGGCTCGGGCCGGCCGGGCCGCGCGTAGCGACGCATCAAGACGAAGTCGACGGCGAGCAGGGCGACGTAGAGCGCGACGAAGACGCCGAGGCTGATCCCGAGCCACGTCGTGCCGACGCTCGGCGAGTTCGCCTGGCTGGTCTGCAGCAGGCCTTGCACGATCCACGGCTGGCGGCCCATCTCGGTGAGCACCCAGCCGGCCGTCGCGGCGATGTACGGCAGCGCGATCGAGACCAGCGCGGTGCGTTGGAACCAGCGGGCGCGCTCGAGTCTCTTCTTCCAGTACAGCCACGCTCCCAGCGCCGCGACGAGGAACATCAGCACGCCCGCGAACGCCATCACCCGCATCGACCAGTAGATGACCCGGACGTTCGGCATGTAGTTGCCGCGGCCGTATTTCCGCTGCTCCTGCTGCTGGAGCTGGTTGAGGCCCTGCACCTGGCCGTCGAACGAGCCGGTGGCCATGTACGAGAGCAGCCTCGGGACCTCGATCGAGAACGTCGGCGTCGGGTCGTCCTTCGTGAACCCGCCGATCTGGAAGAGCGAGAAGCTGCACGGCTGGCACGTGTCCCACTGCGCCTCGGAGGCGGCGATCTTCATGCTCTGCGCGCTCGTGACGGCCTCGCCGAAGCGGTTGCCGACGATCAGCTGGAGCAGCGTCACCGGCACCGCGACGATCAGCGCCAGCTTCGCGGCCTTCCGGAAGAGCTCGACCTCGGTGCCGCGCAGGAACTGCCAGCAGCAGACACCGAGCACGACGATCGAGCCGAAGATCAGCCCCGCCAGCATCGTGTGCAGGTACGCCCGGAGGGCGAAGCCGTTCGACAGGAGCGCCCAGATGCTCGTCAGCTGTGCCTCGCCGTTGACCATCTTGTAGCCGACCGGGTGCTGCATCCACGAGTTCGCGACGAGGATGAAGTAGCCCGACAGCCATGTGCCGAGCACCGCGATCCAGAGCGTCGCGAGGTGGATTCGCGGCGAGAGCCGGTTCCAGCCGAAGATCCAGAGACCGAGGAAGGTCGACTCCAGCGCGAAGGCGGCGAGCCCCTCGACCGCGAGCGGGGCGCCGAAGACGTTCCCCACGAACCGCGAGTAGACCGACCAGTTCATCCCGAACTCGAACTCCTGCACGAGGCCGGTCGCGACGCCGATCGCGAAGTTGATCAGGAAGAGCGTCCCGAAGAACTTCGTCAGGCGCAGCCAGCGCTCGTCGCCGGTGCGGTGCCAGATCGTCTGCATCGTCGCGACGAGCGGCCCCAGCCCGAGCGTGAGCGGCACGAACAGGAAGTGGTAGATCGAGGTCGTCGCGAACTGGGCCCTGGCGAGATCCACCACCGTCGACGACAGAGGCGCCATTCGCGCGACGGTAGAGCCGACCAATAGGGGTCACATCGCCCGATGGGGGTGAAGCCCGGAGCCGATCTCGCGGGCGAGGATGCCCCCGTGCCGGCGGTGCCGCCCTCGGGTGCGCAGGTCGAGCTCGCCTCGGGCGACCAGCGGGCGGTCGTCACGTCGGTCGGCGCCGGTGTCCGCACGTACTCCGTCGGCGGCCGCGACGTGCTCGACGGCTACGACGAGGACGAGCTCTGCCCGTCCGGCCGCGGGCAGCTGCTCGTGCCGTGGCCGAACCGGATCGAGGACGGCAGCTACGAGCTCGGCGGGAATCGCTACCAACTGCCGCTCGACGAGCCCGACCGCCGGAACGCGATTCACGGGCTCGTCCGCTGGTCGGAGTGGACCGTGGCCGAGCGCGAGCGGGCCCGCGCCGTCCTCGAGCACACGCTCTACCCGACGCCCGGCTATCCGTTCACGCTGGCCCTGCGCGCCGAGTACGCGCTCGGCGACGGCGGGCTGAGCGCTTGCGTCGAGGCGACGAACATCGGCAGCGAGCCGTGCCCGTACGGAGCGGGACAGCACCCGTACCTCGCCGTCGAGGGCGACCGTGTGGACGGCGTGGCGCTGCGGGTCCCCGCGGCGACGGTGCTCGAGTCGAACGAGCGCGGCCTACCTGTCGCCGAGTCGCCGGTCGCAGGTGAGCTCGACTTCCGCCAGGCTCGGGAGATCGGCCCTACCGTGCTCGACCACTGCTTCACGGGCCTCGACCGCGATGCCGACGGTCGCGCGCGCGCGCGCCTCGGCGACACGACCCTCTGGGTCGACGGCAGCTGGCCCTACGTGATGGTGTTCACCGGCGACCCGCTTCCGGACGTGGCTCGCCGCAGCGTCGCCGTCGAGCCGATGACGTGCGCGCCGAACGCGTTCCGGTCGGGCGCCGGCCTGATCGTGCTCGAGCCCGGGGAAACACACTCGGGCTCGTGGGGCATCACGCCGTAGTCGGCGACGCTGGCCCAGGCGGCTACGCAATTACCCAGGCCCAGTTGGCGGCTTGTGCATCGCGATGCCAGCTTGGATGGTTCGCTCCAGTTCGCCCTCGCTCTACGCCGCGACCGACGTGGCGGGCGCGGCTCACAACGGCCGGTCGTCGTCAGGCAAAGTGGGCGATCGTGGATTCGAACCACGGACCTCCGCCTTATCAGAGCGGCGCTCTAACCAACTGAGCTAATCGCCCCCGGGGCGCGTCAGTGTAGCCGCCCTCGGACAAGGGATGCGGGAGCGGCAAGAGGGGGCCGATAGGCGTCCAAGCAACTGCGGCCATGAAGATCGGCGACCTCGTCCTCCACCTGGGCCGGAGGTACTACCTCCGCGGCCTCGACCCCATGAGCGTGCCCGACCGGCAGGCCTTCCTCGAGGACGCCATGACGGGTGAGGCGGCCATGGTTCCCGTCGACGAAGTCGAGCCCGTCCCACCCGACGATCGCCCTCCTCTACGCGGAGTTTGAGCCGGTACCCTGCGGCTATGACCGAAGCCGGGGACGCCTGATGTACGAGATGGTCATCTACGGCGTGAGCTTCGACCTGGTGGGCAAACAGCCCATCGTCCTGCTCAAGACCGCGGACGGCAACAAGTTCCTGCCGATCTGGATCGGCCACCCGGAGGCGGCGGCGATCCTGATGAAGCTCCAGGGCGCGAGCACGCCCCGGCCGATGACGCACGACCTCGTCACGGACATGCTCGGCGAGCTCGGGGCGGAGGTCGTGCGGATCACCGTGACCGAGCTGAAGGAGAACACGTTCTACGCCTCGATCACGGTCCAGCAGAACGGCTCCGAGATCGAGATCGACTCCCGGCCCTCGGACGCGATCGCGCTGGCCGTCCGCGCCGACGCACCCATCTTCGCGGCCGAGGACGTGATCGAGGAGTCGGCGATCGAGTTCGAGGGCGAGGACGTGAACGAGGAGGAGATCGTCTCCGAGTTCAAGCAGTTCCTCGACCACGTCACCCCGGACGAGTTCGCCGAAGCGTCGGACGAGGAGGACTAGCCGCCGCGGTCGACCTCGCGCTTGGTGAGCGCGAGGATCTCCTCGAACAGCTCCCGCAGGCCGTCGCTCGAGAGCGGGCCGCGGTTGGCGCGCGCGAGGTACTGCAGCATCCACTCCTCGCGGTCGGGGTCGACGAAGTCCAGCCCGCGCGACTCCTTGTAGCCCTTGATGCGCGCGACGAGCTTCAGGCGCGTGTTGATCGCGTCGACGATCGCGCGATCGTTGTCGGAGATCTGCTCGCGGAGCTGTCGGATCAGCGGGTCGTTCTCGGTCATCGTCCCTGCAGCTTGACGTACACGGGCTTCGCGCTGCCGTGGATGGCGAGCGCGCGGTACGGATACGTGACGTGCGGATCGACCGGATCGCCGAGCGCCGGCGTCCGCTCGCGCAGGGTCAGGTAGATCCCGCGGCGCCGCTCGACGAGGCTCACGACCCGAAGCGAGTAGCCGCTGCTCGAGCGCGGGCCGAGCGAGACGACGACGACCTCGTCCCGCGAGAAGTCGATCGGCGGCACCGTCGGCGCACGGCCGGGCATCGTCGCGTCGAGCAGCCCCTGCAACGCGGCGCGGGAGTGGTACACGCCGGTCACCCTGCGCGTGAACTCGACGCGGCCGACCTGCCGCGTCACATCGCGGTACGGGTAGGCCCGTCCGTCGCCCTGTCCCCACCAGTGCGCGTAGGCGAGCCAGGCGCCTGCGGCCACGAGGACGGCCGCGACGAGCGCGGCTCTACCAGTAGATGTAGACCGAGGTGCCGTAGTCGATCAGCGAGTACACCCGGACCGCGAGCCAGAGCGGGATGCGGACGCAGCCGTGGCTCGCGGGGTAGGCCGGCACGCTGTGGTAGCCGTGGATGGCGAAGGCGCCGACGAAGAACGACGAGTAGTACATCTGCTTCGCGTTGAACCCCGGCACCTTGCTGTACACGCGGAAGTGTCCGAGCGGCGTGTTCCCGGTTGCGCCGGTGGAGGCCGTCGAGACGAGCGCGACCTCGCCGTTCCGCACGACGAACAGGACCTGCCGACCCTCGCTGACCTCGATGTGATCGCCGGGGTAGCGTGGCCGCGGCACGGTCGCGCGCGCGAGCGCGGTCCAGACGCGCGCGTCGACGCTCCCGGTTCGCGGCAGGTCGTGCAGCTTCTGGAAGGCCGTGACCGCGTCGACGTCGTCCTGCCCGTAGTAGCCGTCGATGCGACCCAGGGCGAAGTGCAGCTCCTGGAGCCGGCGATCGAGCGTGTAGGCGCCGAGGCCGGAGGAGCCGACGCCGAGGCTGCCGGCGACGACGAACTGCCGGAGGACGCGACTGGCGCCGACGTAGCCGACGGCGGGCACGAGCCGAACCTGGGCGCGGTACTCGCCCGGCACGCGCGTCCCGAGCCGAAGGCGCAGCCGTCCGCGGAACGAGCGAGAGGCGACGATCTTCCGGGCGAGCCAGACCTTGACGGTGACCGTACCGGCGAGGGCCGGGCGCTCGCGCACGAGCAGCGACAGCGGCGTGCCGATCCGGCCGGAGCCGGTGAACGCGGTATCGAGCCCGGGCCGGACCGCGAGGGCGACCTGGTTCGAGACCGCGTCGGCGTAGCGGGCGGTGTAACGCGCGGTCGCCGTGCCGACGCGGCCGCGGACGACGAAGCTCCCGTTCGTCGAGGTGCGGGCGGTCGCGACCCGGCGCTCGTCGCGGAAGAGGGCGACGCGGACGCCCTTCGCGGCGGGCGTGAGGCGGCCGCGGAAGCGCGCGAGCTGCTGGTAGCCACCGCTTCGCGGGCCGGCGAGCGTCAGTCCGGTCGCCGTCACGACCACCGTCGCCTGCGCCGTCTCGCCGATCGCGCTCGTGCCGGTGACGCGCGCCGAGAAGCGCCCGGCGACGTACGTGTGCCGCACGACGGCTCCGTCGGCGGCGGTGCCGTCGCCGAAGTCCCAGTGGTAGGACACGGCATCGCCGGCCGCCGAGAGCGTCACCTGCAGGGGCGCCGCGCCTGACGCCGGCGAAGCGCTCGCGGTGACGGTCGGCGGCGCTGCATGCGCCGCCGGAGCGAACGCCAACGCCGCCACGAAGAGGATCCCCACACGTCGCACGGGCGCGAGCATAGAGCTATCTGACCACGGCGGCGGCAAGCGCGAAGGCGTTGAAGCAGGCGTGCAGCAGCATCCCTGGGTAGATGCTGCCCGTCCGGAGGCGGACGAGCGCCACGCCGAGCCCGAACAGGAACAGCGCCGGGAAGCCCTCGACGAGCCCGTGGTCGGCGGCGAACGCGAGCGCAGTGCCGACGACGGCCACGACGACCCCGAACGGCACCAGCAGTCGGAAGCCGAGGCCGCGGAAGGTGAACTCCTCGACGATCGGCGCCGCGATCACCACCACCACCGCGTTGAGCGCGAACTGCGGGGCCTTCGACGGCTCCCAGTGCGCCGGCTCGAGCCCTTGCTCGCGGGCGCCGTGGAGCAGCGACTCGAGCACCGACTCGGCGATCAGCAGCCCGATGAGCACCGACAGCGTCAGGCCCAGCGCGCGTGGCCAGGACTCGGGCGCGCGGACGCCGAGCTCCGTCCGCGACAGGCCGCGGGCGAGCGCCAGCACGATCGCGAACGTGGTCGCGTAGAAGACGATCCCATTGATCGCGGTGTCGTAGCGGTAGAGCGAGTCGGCCGGCGGCTTGCCGGAGCTGAAGCGGCTCGCGTAGTTCAACGCTGCGAGCGCGGCGACCAGCGAGAGCCACCCGACGAGCTTGCCGGGCCTCACGCGAGCGCCTCGAGCGCACGCTCGAGCGGGGCCGGCGCGAACTGCATCCCGGCCGCGTTCGCGCCTTCCTCGTCGGCGTCGCTGTCGCCGACGTGCAGCGCGCGCTCGGGCCGGACGCCGAGCCGCTCGAGCGCGCGCAGGAAGACCGCCGGGTCGGGCTTCGGCGCGCCCGCCTCGGCCGAGGTCACGACCGCCAGGCCGTCGAGCCCGAGGCCATCGAGCTGTGCGCGCAGCCCGATGTCCCAGTTCGAGACGACCGCCAGCTCGAGCCCGAGCCGCCGCAGGCGCTCCACCGCAGCGCGCGCGCCCGGCAGGAGCTCGAACCGCATCGCGGCCACGAAGCCGTCGACGAAGTCGGCCGGGTCGACCTCGGAGCCGAGCTCGTCGAGGATCACGCCGACGCAGGCGCGTCGGAGCGCGTGGAGCGTCGCGTCGTCGCGGCCCTCGTGCGAGCGCTCGCGGTAGTAGGCGACCTCCATCGCGAATGCGCGCCCGACCGAGTCGGCGTCGCAGTCGACCCCGAGCGCGCGCAGCCCCTCGGTGAGCGCCGGCACCGGGTCGGCGAGGACGACGAGCGTGCCGTAGGCGTCGATCGTGACCGCGTCGAGGTCAGCCGGACGCATGGGGATGGAGGGCCCGCGCCACCTGCTGGAGGGCGCGCCCGACGCCGGGCCCGGCGACGGTCGCGTCGGCAGGGAGCACGGCGAAGCGGCCGGTGCGCACGGCCTTCAGCTTGCGCAGCGTCGTGTGGGCACGAAGCTGGTGCAGCGTGCGGCCGCTCCCGGCGGTGGCGAGGTAGACGTCCGGGTCGACGCGGACGAGGCGGCCGAGCGGAAACGGGCCCTGCTCCGGGCTCGCGCCGGCGACGCTGGCGCCGTGGGCGAGCTCGATCAGGTTGCCGAGCAGGCTGCGGCTCGAGATCGTCGAGAAGTCGCCGGTGTCGACGAACGCGGTCACGAGCGGTGTGCCCGCGACGGCCTTCGTGACCGCCTGCCGCTGCGCCTCGATGCGCGCGGTCAGGCGGCGCGCGTCGACCGGCTTGCCGACGAGAAGCCCGATCTCGCCGATCGCCTGGACGACGTCGTCGAGCGAGTTCGCCGGCTCGACGTAGACCTGCGCGCCCGTGGCGCTGCGCGCCCGCGCGAGGTCGAGCGGGTCGGTGTCGCTGGAGGCGACGATCAGGTCCGGCTTCGCGTGGCGGATCGCGCCGACGAGCGGCAGGCCGACGAGCGTGTCGTTCACGGTGATCACGCGCTTGCCGAGTCCGAGCCTCTCGAGCACGGCGCGCGGCCCTGTGCCGACGGGGACGATCCGCTTCGGCGCAGAGCGGACGACCGTCGGCCGGTCGCCGCCGCCCTGGACGGTGACCGGGTAGCTCTGGACGAGCGCGCCGGTCGGCTCCGAGCGCTCGCCGCAGGCCGTGCCTGCGAGCAACAGCACGACTGCGACCGACGTGAGGAGCGCGGCCCTCACGCGACCCACTGCCAGAGCGCCCACTGCGCCACCGCAACCCCGAGGAGCAGCGAGCTGACGACGACGATCGCCGTGTGTACGCGCGGGCGTCCACCGAGCACGGCCAGCGCCAGGAAGAGCGGGAAGATCGTCAGCCCGAAGCGCGGCAGCGAGAGCAGCGGCCAGCGGTCGCTCGGCACGCTCAGCGGGATCGCGAGGCTCAGCGCCGCGAACAGGCCGTAAGCCGCGCCGAAGCGCCGCCACGCGATCACCGTCAGCGCCACGAACAGCACGAGGAACGCGAGCGTCTCGAGGTTCAGCGTCGCGACGCGGATCGGGTCGGTGCTCTGCACCGGCGTCCAGTAGCGGTGCGTGTGCGATCCGGACGCGAGCTGCTCGACCCCGGCCCAGCCCGCGCGCAGCCCGTCCCAGATCCCGCCGAGCGGCCCCGCGGGCGAGAGGTGGCGGCTCCACAGCCGCTGCGCGTGGGCGAACCGCCACGGGTCGCCCTCGCTAGCCCAGAGGTAGAGCGGGTACGCGGCGAAGACGATCGGCGCGACCGCGAGCGACGCGAGCGCGCGGAGGCGGTCGCGCTCACGCCACGCGAGCAGCGCGAGCGGCGGCAGGAGCGCCACGGCCGTCGGCCGGGTCAGCAGCGCGAGCCCGGTCACCGCGCCGGCCGCGAGCCAGAGCCGGCGCTCCGCGAGCACGAACGCGGCCAGCGTCAGCAGCAGGTAGAGCGACTCGCTGTAGACGGCCTGCAGGAAGAGCGCGAACGGGAAGACGGCGAGGTAGAGCACCGCCCGCCGGGCGCCGTCGGCGCCGAGCCGCGCCTCGGCCAGGCGGTAGAGCAGCAGGAAGGAGGCGAACGTCGCCGCGAGCGAGACGACGATCCCGGCGACGACGTAGTGGCCGAAGAAGACGCGTCCCACCACTGCGACCGCGCCCGGGTAGAGG
The DNA here is from genome assembly GCA_035688325.1 of Gaiellaceae bacterium. GTDB lineage: Bacteria > Actinomycetota > Thermoleophilia > Gaiellales > Gaiellaceae > AC-32. The sequence goes on along the minus strand of DASSMZ010000085.1, from coordinate 3,421 downwards.
GGGTAGAACGCGGCCGAGCCGGCGCGGGCGTAGCCGTGCTCGGCGATGCCCAGGAACCAGACGCTGTCCCAGCGCGCCCAGACGTCCGTGAACGCGCCGAGGTCGTGCGTGAGCGACGGGAGATCCCAGAGGTGCGCGCGCGGGTTCCGGTTCGGGACGAACGTGTAGAGCGAGAAGAGCGCCGCCGCCCAGATCGCGGCACGCGTCCAGAGGAAGATCTCGGGCGCAGGGTTGCGTGCCCGCGGCAGCCGGAGCTCGCGGCGGGCCGTCCGCGCACGAACGCGTTGACCGGCGGACACGGCGCGCGATGATACTTGCATGGCGCGGCGGCACTTCACGGCTGAGGAGGCGAACGCGCTGCTCGAGCAGGTGCGGCCGGTCGCCGAGGGGCTCGTCGCGCATCGCCGCGCCTTCTCCGAGGCGGCCGCTCGGCGCGCACGGCTCGCGACGCACGTCGCGGGCAACGGCGGCGACCTCGACCCGGGCGAGGTGCGCGAGGACGCCGAGCGGATGGAGCAGGAGGCCGAGGCGGTGGCGGCGGCGGTCGACGAGTTGAGCCGGCTCGGCGTGCTCGTCAAGGACCTCGACCACGGGCTCGTCGACTTCCCGGCCCTGCGGCACGGCGAGGAGGTGCTGCTCTGCTGGCAGGTCGGCGAGCCCGAGGTGGCGCACTGGCACGGCGTGGAGGAAGGCTTCGCGGGCAGGAAACCCTTGCCCCTCGACTAAAAGCGCCCGCGTATGTGGCAATGGCACAGGCTCGCCGTCTTCGGCGCGGTCCTTCTCGCCACGCTCGTCGTGGCGCGCCTCGTCGACCGCCGGTTCTCCCGCCGCGACCTGCCGCCGGAGGTCGTCACCCGCTACCGCATCCTGCGCCGCACCGTCTTCTCGCTGATCGTCTTCGTCGGCGTGCTCTCGGCGCTGCTCGTGATCCCGCAGGTGCGCGCGGTCGCGACGGGGATCCTCGCGTCATCGGCCGTGATCGGGATCATCGTCGGCTTCGCCGCCCAGCGCACGATCGGGAACTTCATCGCCGGCCTCCTGATCGCCTTCGCGCAGCCGATCCGCCTCGGCGACTACGTCGAGGCGCAGGGTTTCAACGGCGTCGTCGAGGAGATCGGGCTGACCTACACGTTCATCCGCATCGAGGACAACGACCGGCTCGTCGTCCCGAACGAGAAGATCGCCTCGGATACGATCAGAAACTCGTCCATTCGCAGCAGAAAGAAGCTCGCGCACGTGACCGTCCAGGTTCCTCTCGACTCGGACCTCGAAGCCGTTCGGACGCTGCTTCGTGAGGCGGCGCAGGACGAGCGCGCGGAGGTGACCGTCGAGCAGCTCGGCGACAAGGCCCGGCTCGGCGTCAGCCTCTGGGCGCCCGACGAGCCGAGCGCCGAGCGGCTCCAGGGCGAGCTTCGCCTCCGGGTTCACGCGCGCCTGCGCGAGGCCGGGGTCTTCGCGTGACGCCTCCGCCACCTCGAGGGCGCCGCCCCGACGACGGCCTCGACTCGCTGCTGCGCCGCGGCCGGCGGCGGCGCTCGCGCGTCAAGGGCAGGCGCCGGCGCCGCACGACGGTGATCTTCGTCGTGCTCCTCGTGCTCGTCGCCGCGGCGATCGCCTCGGGCGTCGGGGCCGTGGCGAAGTTCCAGTCCGACTGCAACCTGCAGGAGCTGAAGGCGGTGGAGATCGGCCAGAACTCCTTCGTCTACGCGGCGAACGGGTCGCTGCTCGGCTCGATCCCGGCCGAGCGCAACCGCACGCCGGTGCCGCTCTGGAAGGTCAGCCCGTGGATGGCGAAGGCGACGGTCGCGATCGAGGACCACCGCTTCTACGAGCACGGCGGCGTCGACTACCAGGGCATCGTCCGCGCGGCCCTGAAGGACCTGAGCGCCGGGCACGTCGTGCAGGGCGGCTCGACGATCACCCAGCAGCTCGTCCGCAACCTCTACATCTCGAAGGAGCGGACGTTCAAGCGGAAGATCAAGGAGGCGTGCCTCGCGATCCGCCTCTCCCGCGCGCGTTCGAAGGACTGGATCCTGTCGCAGTACATGAACCAGGTCTACTACGGCAACCACGCGTACGGGATCGAGGCCGCGGCGCAGACGTACTTCTCGCGGCACGCGAAGACGTTGACGCTCGCCCAGTCGGCGTTGCTGGCCGGCCTGCCGCAGGCGCCCTCGCTCTACGACCCGCTGCACCGGCCGGCGGCGGCTCGCGATCGCCGTGACGAGGTGCTGCACGCGATGCTCACGTACGGCGACATCACGCAGCAGCAGTACGACCAGGCCGTCGGCCAGAAGAACCTGCTGCTCAGGCCGGGCCGGCTCTACACGCAGATCCGCGAGCCGTATTTCTTCAGCTACGTCCGCGACCAGCTGATCTCCGAGTACGGCGCGAACACCGTCCGCAGCGGCGGCCTGCGCGTCTACACGACGATCAACCCGAGCCTGCAGATCGCGGCGCGCAAGGCGATCCGGGACACGCTCTACCTGCGCAACGATCCCGCTGCGGCCGTAGTCTCGATCAACCCTGCGAACGGCGCCATCCGCGCGATGACCGCCGTCACCCCCGGCCGCTATGGCAACCAGTTCAACCTCGCCTCGCAGGCTCGGCGCCAGCCGGGCTCGACCTTCAAGACGTTCGTCCTGACGGCGGCGATCAACGAGGGCATGAACCCCGACACGACGTACTACGTCTCCGCGCCGTTCCACTACCAGCCCGACCCGTACACGCCGGCCTGGGACGTCCAGACGTACGACCATACGTACGCCGGCTCGATCTCGGTGCACAGCGCGACGCTGGCCTCGGACAACACCGTCTACGCGCAGCTCACGCTCGACGTGACGCCCGAGAAGGTGGCCGCGATGGCGCACGCGCTCGGGATCCGCTCGAACCTCGACCCGGTGCCGGCGATGGGCCTCGGTGCCGACGCGATCTCCCCGCTCGAGGAGGCCTCCGCATACGCGACGCTGGCGGCCGGCGGCGTCTACTCGAAGCCGATGGCGATCACGAAGGTGGTGCTCGCGAACGACAAGGTCGACACCGACGCCGGCTGGGGACAGCCCGACCGCAGGCGGGTGATCAGCGACGGCGTCGCCTACGAGGTGACGAAGATCCTCGAGGACAACGTCCTGCAAGGCACCGGGGTCGGCGCCTACTTCGGCCGTCCCGCGGCCGGCAAGACCGGCACCACCGACAACCACGCCGACGCCTGGTTCTCCGGGTACACGCCGCAGCTCGAGACGACCGTCTGGGTCGGCTACCCGCAGGGCGAGATCCCGATGGAGAACGTGCACGGGATCGCCGTCGCCGGCGGCACCTTCCCGGCGTCGATCTGGCGCCTCTTCATGGAGCGCGCGCTGGCGAACGCGCCGGCGCTGACATGGCGGTACCCGCGTGACCCCGTCGTCTGGCGGCCGTGGAC
>DASSMZ010000083.1:0-3981 GCA_035688325.1 Gaiellaceae bacterium | reverse complement strand
AAGGGCGGCCTTCGCGGGCTGCCCTCGCGCAGCGCCCGCTGAGCCTCAGGCCTCTGCGAGGCCGGCGTGTTCGCGCAGCTCGAACGCGTAGGAGATCTGCGCGATCCCGGAGATCAGCGCGCCCGCGCCGACCCAGACGATCAGCAGGAACGCCTTGTGGCCGAAGTTGCCGGCGGCCCAGAAGGCGAGCAGCACCTCGGCGAGGCCGGCGAGCAGCCGGAGCCACCAGAGCTCGCCCCTCTCCACCAGCGCCCACGCGATCTGGAACAGCCCGGAGAGCAGCAGGTAGAAGGCGAAGATCGTCGCGAGCGCGCTGAACGTGTTCTCCGGGTGGACGAACGCGAGCACGCCGATCACGACGAACGCGAGCCCGAGCAGCAGGCGGACGATGCGCCAGCCGCCGCGCACCGTCGCGGCGCTCAGGAACTCGAGCCCGGCCCCGGCGAGGCAGACGACCCCGGTGAGGATCGCGATCCCGTGCACCGAGCTCGCGTCGACGCGGAAGACGAGCAACGCGAAGACGAGCCAGCCGACGCCGATCACGAGGAACAGCCACCAGACGCCGGCGGCCTGCTCCCGCGTCGCGCGTCGCCCGGCGGTGCTCATCGTCAGGCCGTTCATCGCCGCAAGGTTCCCACCCGACGGCGGCCGTGGCATCGTGCGCTTGGCATGAAGCGACCGGACGAGATGGTCGTCGGCAGCGGCGAGCCGCTCGTCCTGATGCACGGCCTCGCCGGCTCGTGGCGTTGGTGGTCGCCGGTGCTCGAGCGCCTCTCCGGGACGCGGCGCGTCCATGCGATCGACCTGCCGCGGCGGCGGCCGACGGTGCCGGAGGCCGAGCTCTCGGCGTGGCTCGACCGGAGGCTCGAGGCGTCGGGGCTCGGCCGGGTCGACCTCGCGGGGCACTCGCTCGGCGGCCTCGTGGCGGCCGAGCTCGCGGCGCTCAGGCCGGAGCGCGTGGGGCGGCTCGTGCTCGTCGCGCCGGCCGGGATCCCGTGCGGCCGGAGTGTCGTCGCCCGGAGCATCCCGCTGGCCGAGACGCTGTACGACCTGCGCCGGTCCTTCCCGCTCGTCCTCTCCGACGCGCTCAGAGCCGGCCCGCTCGGGCTCGCGCACGGGATCGCCTACGTCTCCTCTCGCGACCTGCGGGACGACCTGCCGGAGGTGCGTGCGCCGACGCTGCTGCTGTGGGGCGAGCGCGACCGGCTCGTGCCGCTAGCGGTCGCCGAGGAGTGGCAGCGCCTCGTGCCCCACGCGCGGCTGGAGCTGCTGCCGTGCGGCCACGTGCCGATGCTGGAGCAGCCGGTCGCGGTCGCCGAGCGCGTCGCCGCTTTCCTCGAGCAGGAACTCGCGGACGATGCCGGCGACGGTCTCGGGACGGGTGAAGTGGACGGCGTGCGGCTCCCCGGGGACAACCTCCAGCCGCCCGTCGGGTAGCAGCGACGCGACCCGCTCCGCCCAGTCGGCGCTGACGAACGGGTCGACGCCCCCGCGGACGACGAGGGTGGGCTGCTCGACGAACGGGAGGCGCTCCTCGATCCGGTCGTCGAGCGCCGCCCGCGCCGTCGCGACGAGCCGGCGCATGCCGACTCCGAGGTCGTCGGCCGCCGCGATCGCGACGAGCTGCAGCGGCTCGCGCGCCGAGTCGCGCAGCGCGGCGAAGAGCTGGCGCCGGCCGCCGCGCCGAGCGGGGTCGACGGTCGGCCCGACGAGCACCAGCGGCCCGAGCCGCTCCGGCTCGCGCACCGCCAGGTCGGTGACGACCTGGCAGCCGAGCGAGTTCGCGACCACGACCGGGCGCCCGAGCCCGGCGGCGTCGAGCCACGCGGCGAGCGCGTCTGCCAGCTCGGCGACGCTGCGCAGCCCGGGACGCGGCTCGCTCTTGCCCTGGCCCGGGAGCTCGGGGACGAGCACGCGGTAGTCGCCGGCGAGGCGCCGCGCGAGCGGGAGCATGTACGTGGCGGAGACGCCGTAGCCGTGCAGCAGCACGACCGGCGGGCCGTCGCCCAGCACCCGGGCGTGCATGCGCGCGCCCGCGACGTCCAGCCACAGATCGTTCACAACTCGTAGGTTACGGACGTGCCGGCGAGGTAGTCCGGCAGGGCGCGCCGGCGCGAGTCGACGAGCGCCGGGAGAAAGCCTGCGCCGAGCGGGATGATCGCCAGCACGAGCCCGACCGCGCGCACCACCGCGCGCCGGAGCGACGGCGTCTCGCCCGAGGGCGCGAGCACGCGCACGCCGAGCAGGCGCATACCCGGCGTCTGGCCGGTGCCGGCCCAGAACAACGCGAAGTAGGCGCCGACGACGAGCAGCCAGCCGCCGCCGGCGAGGGTTCCCTCCAGCCAGCCCGGCCGCAGCCCGCCGGCGAGCCCGAGGACGAGCCCGACCGAGGCCGCGGCGACCAGGAACGCGGCCTGCGCCAGGAGCCCGTCGACGACGAGCGCGAGCCCGCGCGAGGCGACGCCGGCGAAGCCGGGCAGCGCCGCACGGGCGCGGCGCAGGAGCCGGTGCACCCACGCCTCGACCCGAAAGTCCGCGGTCCGCGCCTTCGTCCGTGCGGCCTCGGCGGCCTCCTCGCCGAAGCCGGTCGCGCTCTCGGTGAGCGCCTTGCGCACCTCCGGGCTCGCGAGCAGGTCCGCGACCGCCCGTCGGAAGGCGTCGCTGTGCACGACCCGGTCGGTCGCGACGGCGGCGAGCCGCGCCGCGTCCTCGCTCGCCAGCCACCGCTCGAGCGCCGGGCTGCGCAGCACCTGCTCGACGGCGTCGCCGGCGCCGTCCTGCCGCGCGGAGGCGTCGAGCATCGCGGCGACGACTCGCTCGGCGACGCGGCGCTCGACGAGCGCCCGCCCGACGATCTCGGGCAGCGGCCCGGCGAGCGCAGCGTCGATCGCGCGCTCCGCCTCGTCGGCGAGCACCCCTCGCACCGGCCCGAACGGGAAACGGTTGAACATCGTCCGCCATTCTGCGCGGGCGCTGCCGGCGGGTGCGTCGTGCCAAGCGGGTGAACCGGATTAACGCACGTGTGTCAGGCTCGACGCCGGCCGGTCCGGGAACTATCGCTCCATGCTTTCCGACACCGTCCGCTTCGAGGTCGTCGAGCTCGCGACCGCCGTGCGCCTCGCCCAGCGCCTCGCCCGCGGCCGTCCGGTGATCCTGGTCGCCGAGAGCGAGTACGTGAAGTCCGTCGTCGCCGAGCTGCACCGCGAGCCGGGCGACCTGGCGGCGCTGCTGCGCGACGCCGAGGCGTGGGTGCGGGAAGAGTCGCTCGGCGCGATTCGCTACGAGCTGGACGGCCGCGCCTTCGTGCTCGACGCCGGCGACACCGAGTGGTCGGTCGCCGTCGTCCCCGACCTGCCCGACCCGAGGTCGCGCCGCGCGCAACTCGTGGAAGCGCTCGGCTCGATCGACTCGGCGCTCGCGGAGGTCAGGCGCCGCGATGGCTCGAGCGCGCCCGCCGACATCCGCGGCCTCGAGGACCTGCGCGACGACGTCGCGCTCGCCCTGCGGCTGCTTCCCTGACATCGCCCACTCGGGACGATGCCCCCGCTCGCCGAGCGGGATAAGAATTGGCCCATGTCGCGACTCCGCGAGATGGGCGGCGACGTCGAAGGCGCGCTCGACCGCGTCAAAGTGCCGAGTTACGTGATCGACGAGCACGGAATCATCCGCTGGGTCAATGCCGCGGCAATGGAGCTCGTCGGCGACGTCCGGGGCCGCCAGTTCACCTCGGTCGTCGCGCCCGAGGAGACCTCGCGCGCGCGCAACGCCTTCTACCGGCACATGATCGGCGAGGAGGACATCGACGCGCCGGTGCTGCTGCTCGACGACGACGGCGACCGCCGGCTCGTCGACGTCAGCTCGGTCTGCCTCTACAACGGCCACCGCGTCGTCGGCGTCTTCGGGCAGCTCGTGGACGTCTCGGAAGACGCCGAGCCGGCTCCGCACCCGCACCTGACGCCACGACAGGCCGAGGTGCTGCGG